>JBBRKX010000134.1:0-8796 GCA_038231675.1 Chthonomonadales bacterium
TGTCACCAATGCTGTCAAGCACGGCGGTCATAATGTGGAGCTAACGCTCAGATTGTCGGAAGGGAACGTGACCCTCGCGGTCTGCGACGACGGCCCTGGCTTTTCGGAACCGTTTCATCCCAAGACCGCCGCACATTTCGGCCTGGAGCTTGTGGAGAGCGTTGGGCGGTTGGATTTAGGAGGACAGACTTCCTACACCAACCGGGCCGGAGGAGGCGCCTGCGTTCAAGTCACGTTTCCCCTGCCCGTGGAAGCAGCGGCTTAAAGTTGAATCTAAGAGGCAAACAACCCATGTCCGTTCGAAACGGCATAGTGCCGGAAGGCCAGGCGGAGGAAGCGAGCGGGGAGGCGAAGCGAGCGATATGAGCAAGTCTACTCCATCGGTTCGCGACTTAGCCCGTCTGTTGCTGGCGCTGGAAGCCGCAGGGGGCGAACGCACGGAAGAAAAAGTAAACGCCGCCTTGAGCGTTTTTGAGAAATTGCGGGTGCATCTGTCGAAACTCGTCGGCTCCACGGGTTTTCAAGTGCTCCTTTCCCGCGCCGCGGCGTTGGCACGGAAGGAAGTGGAATGGTTGGAAGTCATTCGCATCGAGGCCGACGTAACGCTTGAGGGATTCAGGGAGGCAGCGCTGCAACAACCTGCAAAGAAGGTCACGGAGGGATGTACGGCCCTGCTGGCGCAGTTACTTGGTTTGCTCTTTACCTTCATCGGCGAAGCCCTGACGCTGCGCCTTGTGTGGGAGGTGTGGCCGGAAGTGCAGCCAGAGGACAAAAGCATAGGCGCGGAGGAAACCCTGGTATGAGTGAGCAAGACAAGGTAAGAATCAATAAGTTGGCGACCGGCGTCCCTGGTCTCGACGCCGTCCTGGGCGGTGGTCTGCCGGAATTCTCCTTTAACATCATCGCGGGCGCGCCGGGAAGCGGCAAAACCACGCTCGCGCATCAAATCATGTTCGCCAACGCAACCCCGGAAAAACCCGCCCTCTATTTCACCGTTCTGGGCGAGCCCGCCCTGAAGATGCTGCGCTATCAGCAGCAGTTCCAATTCTTCGATCCCGATAAACTTTCCGGCGCCATCCGCTTCATCAACTTGAGCGAGGTGGTGTTGGAGCATGACCTGGGCACCGTCTTAAAGGAGATAGTGAATGAGGTCGAGGCGGCGAAACCCGGTTTTGTCGTGGTCGATTCCTTCCGCACCGTCGTGCGGAAAGTGCAGTCCGCTCCCACTACCGAGATGGAACTGCAAGGCTTCGTGCAGCGCCTTGCACTGTACCTCACCACCTGGCAGGCGACGACCTTGCTTGTCGGGGAGTATGTCGATGGAGAGATACGTGATAATCCCATCTTCACCGTCGCGGACGGCCTATTCTGGCTTTCGCAGAACCTGGAGCGCAACTCCATCGTACGCAAGATGCAGATCATGAAACTGCGCGGGCAGGAATCGGTTCCGGGCCTGCATACCTTTCGTATCACCGAGGCGGGGCTGCAAGTCTTTCCGCGTACCTTCGGCTTGATGGAGAAGAGTATGCATCCGACCTCCGCGCGGCGTCTTTCCACCGGCATCGAGGAACTGGACGCGATGCTGCACGGCGGCATTCCCGAAGGGGACAGCGTGCTGGTGGCGGGTCCCTCCGGTACGGGGAAATCCGTTCTGACCACGCAGTTCATTGCCGAGGGCGTCCGGCAGGGCGAGCCTGGGGTTGTGGCGGGCTTTGAAGAACGCCCGGAGGCATACGCGGGTCGGGCCGCCTCCTATGGTCTGGATTTGGAGATGCCGCAACGCAAAGGAATGCTCAGCATTCTCTACCTGCGGCCCCTGGACCTTTCGGTAGACGAGACGCTGCATGAGATGTTGGAGGCCGTCGAGAAAATAGGAGCCAAGCGCGTGGTGATCGATTCGCTGGCAGGCTTTGAAATGGCGCTGGCCCCTGCCTTTCGGCAGGACTTTCGGGAGTCGCTCTACAGGATGATGGGCGCCTTGAAGGGCATCGGCGTAACGATCCTCAGCACGGTCGAATTGCCGGAATCTTTCAACGACCTGCTCTTTAGCCCGCACGCGATCTCGTTTCTGACCGATGATATCATCCGGCTTCGCTATGTGGAGATCGAAGGCGAACTTCGTAAAATCCTTGTCATCGTCAAGATGCGCGGCGGCGATCACAGCAAAGAGATCCGGGAATATGAAATCACGTCGGAGGGCATGCGGATCGGCGCTTGCCTGCGAGGCTACCGTGGCCTTATCACGGGAATTCCCGAACTGCTGAGCCCGTCCGATTTAGATACGAAAGAGACGCCCCAGTGAGCGAAGAGCCAGGTGCTTTCATGAGCCGCCCCAGGAGAAAACGGAACAAGCCCCTGCCCGACAGCATACCGTTTGCGTCCATCCTGGATGGAGTCGGCGACGCCATTCAGATTATCGACGTGGAATGGAACTGTTTATACATCAATCAAGCCGCCGCCGATCTGGGCGGCAAAGTCGCGCTGGACATGCGTGGCACGAATGTTTGGGCGGCATTCCCAGAAATGGTTGGCTCGCCCCTCGAAGCCAGCTGCCGGCGCTCCATGCGAGAACAGGTTCGCATAGATTGCGATTTCTACTTTTCGCCGGGCGCGAAATGGTTTGAGATCCACCTGCATCCTTCCCCGAAATATCTCACTGTCTACGCCATCGACATTACCCGTCGCGTACAGGCGGAAACCCACGCACAGGCGCAGGACCAGGCACAGGCGGAAACCCGTATAGAACATCTAAGCGAAATCGATTCCCTCAATGCGCGCCTGCAACTGACGAACGAGGTTTTGATACTCTCCGCAGTGGGGCAGCATGAACTGATGGAAACAACCGAACTCCTCAACGCCCGCCTCCATCAGGCCATGCAAGAGTCGCATCATCGTATCAAAAACAATTTGCAGATTATTTCCGCCCTTGTGGACCTACAGATTGGCGAGACCGATGGAATGGGCCCAACCGCCAGTGACGAACACCTACATCGCATCAATCATCATATTCGCGCTCTTGCCAACATTCATGACTTGCTGACGCAGCAGGCGAAGGACCATACCGAATCCGATTATGTTAGTGCGCGAGCGATACTGGGCCAGCTTATTCCCATGTTGCAGGAAACGAGCGGCGGCAGGATGATCAAGTCGAAGATTGCGGACATTCTGCTTCCCGTGCAGAAAGCCGCGTCTCTCTCGCTGCTTGTCAGCGAGTGCATCAGCAATGCCATCAAGCACTGTAGAGGGGAAATAGAGGTGACTTTGTGCGTGGAAGGCGGCATGGCGCAATTGGAAATATGCGATGACGGCAAGGGGTTTGCGCCTGGCTTCGATCCAGGCAAGGCCGCTCATACGGGCTTATCCCTGATCGACAGCACGGCACGTCACGATCTACGCGGCGAAGTGCGTTTCGAGAACAATGTCAACGGCGGCGGGCGCGTTTCGATCTCTTTTCCTATTCCTGCCGTTACCTGAACTTTACGATCTATCCACGTTCTTGATTCAACAGGTCTCCGCAAGGAAATATTCTTTTCGCGTAAGAAGGGTTTCCCTCTGCTGCTGATGAACTTGCCCATTATCGAAGTTCCTCAGCGCCAGGCAGAAAGCTATCCTTTTTCTATACTGACAAACATCCATCATGAGACCAGAGCAGGAAGGTTTTGACGGCGCTGTTGTTTCCCGGCAGCAGCGTATTCCGGAGGGGGAGGCTGTGAGCATCCTGGAGAGAATCACGGATGCCTTCTTTGCGCTGGATACCGAGTGGCGCTTCACGTATGTGAATACCCAGGCGGAACGCCTTTTGCACCGCACTCGCGATGGGTTGCTTGGCAAGAACATATGGGACGAGTTCCCGGAAGCTGTCGGCACCGCCTTCGATAAGGAGTACCGTCGCGCCGTTTCTGAGCAGACGACCGTTACCTTCGACGAGTACTATTCTCCTCTGCAGACGCATTTCACCGTGCATGCTTACCCTGCCGAAGATGGATTATCGGTCTACTTTGAAAACAGCACCGAGCGCAAGAAAGAAGAGCGCCGGCGCATTCAATGGGAACGTCGCTCCGCCTTCGGCGCCGAGGTAGGGGTGGCCGTCAATCAGAGCGGAACCTTGCAAAGCGGCTTGCAAAGTTGCGCGGAAGCGATGGTAATTCATCTGGATGCGGCCCTGGCGCGTATCTGGACCCTCGATGCCGAGGAAGAGGTGTTGGAGTTACAGGCAAGCGCGGGACGGTATACCCATCTGGATGGCCCGCATGGGCGCGTTCCCGTGGGTCAGTTTAAGATCGGTCTGATTGCTCAAGAGCGAAAGCCGCATCTCACGAATACGGTCGTGGGCGATCCGCGTGTGAGCGATCAGGAGTGGGCCAGGCGCGAAGGCATGGTCGCCTTTGCAGGTTACCCGCTGGTGGTCTCGGATCAGTTGGTTGGGGTGATCGCGATGTTTGCGCGCGAAGTCCTTACCGAGGATACGCTCAATGCCCTTGCATTGGTCGCGGACATGCTCGCCCAGACCATTCAGAGAAAGCGAACGGAACAGGCGCTGCAGGAAAGTCAGCGCAACACTCTTCTCGTCACGGAAACCATGCCGCAACTGGTATGGAGCGTTCGGGCGGACGGGTTCATGGACTATTGTAATTCGCGCTGGTGCGCCTATACCGGCATGAGCCTGGAGCAGACTCGCGAGAAAGGCTGGAGTCTTTTTCATGCAGAAGACGTGGAGCAGGTTCAGCGGAAATGGATGCACGCGCTGCAAACGGGCGAAGAGTATATCAACGAATATCGTATTCGCCGGGCTTCGGATGGGGCTTATCGCTGGTTTTTGGCGCGCGCCCTGCCGCTCCGAAACGACGAGGGCGAAATTCTACGCTGGTACGGGACCTGTACGGACATCGATGGCCGAAAGCGGGCGGAACAGATGCAGCGTGTGTTGGCCGAGGTGGGGCAACGGATGCGCGCGCACCTGGACCCCGAAGCCATGCTCTGGGAAGCCGTCTCTGTCGTAGGCCCTTATCTTCAGGTCTCCCGCTGCCATTACGGTGAGATCGATTTGAACGAAGATGTGGTGACGGTGCATCGTGATTACTGCGACGGCGTTCCCAGCCACGCGGGATCCTATCCGCTGGCGTCCTTTGGCGAGGCGACTGCCGTGGACCTGCGCGAAGGGCGCAATGTCATCAATGAAGACACCAAAATGGACCCGCGCACCGCGCCTTTCTACGAGACCATCTATGAACCCATGCAGCTTCGTAGCTTTATCGCGATCCCTCTCGTCAAGGATGGCCACCTCGTCACGGTTTCGAGCGTGCATGACGCCAAACCGCGTCAATGGCAACCCGATGAGATCGAATTGGTGGAAAAGGTAGGGGAGCAGACCTGGCTTACCTTCGAGAACGCCAAACTCTACCAGAATGCGCAAGCCCTGAATCAGAAGCTCAAGCGGGCGATGACGGAGACCCACCATCGGGTCAAGAATAACCTGCAGCTTATCAGCGCCCTCATCGACATGCAGCGCGGAGAAGGGCGCGATGTCGTGCCGATCTCAGAGTTCGTTCGCTTAGGCCAGAACGTGCAGGCGCTCGGCGTGATCCATGACGTACTTACTAAGGAAGCGAAAGGCGGCGGAGACCAGGAGACGTTATCGGCCAGGGAGGTTTTGGAAAAGCTTCTCTCGATGCTTGTGCAGACGCTTGGGTCGGACAGACCCGTCAAGTTTCAACTTGAGGACGTGCGGATACCGGGCCGCCAGGTGACTTCTTTAGCACTTGTCACCAATGAGCTCGTGGCGAACGCGCTAAAGCATGGAAAAGGCCGCACCGATCTTTGCTTTCGAACAGCAGAAGGGCAAGTTATTCTCGAAGTGCTGGATGACGGACCCGGCTTTCCTGACGGCTTCGACCCGACGAAAGCCGCCAATACCGGCCTTGAACTCATCGAAAACATATCCCGATGGGACCTGGGAGGAGAGACTTCCTATACTAATCGGGCCGAGGGAGGCGCACGGGTCATCGTGTCTTTTCCCATCAAATCCAAGTAAGGCAGTACACCTGAACCATGATATGTCCTTATCTATTTACACAGCGCGGCCTGGAGAATAGGCCCTCGCAACAATCCCTGGCGAACAAAGAGGAAATTCCAAGCCTTCATAACAAGCGGGTCGTGGTGGTCGAAGATGAAGGTATTACTTTGATCCAACTGCGCAGGATCCTCACGCAAGCGGGCCTTCAGGTGGTAGGAACGGCCACCAATGCGGAAGAAGCGATCCAGACCGTTCTTAAGGAACGTCCCGACATTGTTCTCATGGACATCAATATGCCGGGAGAACTCAACGGCTTGGATGCCGCCGAGAAGATTTTAGCCACGGAAAAGGTCTGCATTATCATGCTGACGGCCTTTTCGGATGAGGAATACCAGCAGCGCGCACGTCAAATCGGGACGTGCGGTTACGTGATCAAGCCGGTGAACCGCGACGTTCTTTTTCCCGAAGTAGAAGCAGCGCTGGAGAGGTTTAAGGCGCACTAAACCTCTCCAACGCTACATCAGCCATGTTCCCTACCGCACCCGAGGGAATCCGGATATGCCTCCGCGCGTACTATTCGCGCTGCAAACGAAACCTTCGGAAGCTTATGAGTTCCCTGGTCTGTTCGTCCCAGAGGTGCAGGCGAATGCACTTGAAGCTTTCCATCAGGGTCAGAGTGCGGGCTTCCTGGAGCTGCGGCACGTCATCGTAGCATCCCTGCAGATGGTAATTGGGGATACGGGGACGAAGATGGTGGATGTGGTGGAGACCGATATTGCCGGAAAACCATTGCAGTATCTTGGGCAACTGGTAATAGGAACTGCCCTCCAGCGCCGCCCTAATCGGATCCCACTCCGGGTGGTGCGCCCAGTACACATCCTCATACTGATGCTGAACATAAAACAGCCACATCCCGATGGACGCGGCCAGGGCGATAATGGGCATCTGGATCAGTAAATAGGTGCGCAGACCGATCGTCGCGCTCGCCAACCCCACGAGGGCAAGCAGTCCTACATTTGTCATTAAAACGCTCAATCGTTCTCGTTTGCCGCTCCGTTTGTGCGCAAAGCGGTGAACGATCACGAACTGGAGGGCTGGGCCCGCCACGAACAGCACCAGGGGGTGTCGGAAGACGCGGTAAAAGACCCGCTTGCCGAGGGGAGCGTTTCGGTACTCCTCTACCGTCAGCGTGTTGATATCGCCGATCCCCCGACGATCGAGATCCTGCGCGGCCGCGTGATGTGCCGCATGCTCATGCTTCCAGTCGTCGAAAGGCGTAAAAGTCAGCATTCCGCAGAGATAGCCAAGCACGCGATTGGCCTGATGCGATGCGAGAAACGAGCCATGCCCGCAATCGTGCTGAATGATAAAGATTCGCACCACCAATCCGGCGGCCAATATGCTCAAAGGGCATAAATACCACAGGGAAACGTGATGGTGGACCATCCAGATCATGGCGGCCCACAGACCGACATACGGTACGAACGTGTTGAGAATTTGCCCGACAGCCTTCCGCATATCCGGTTTCTCATACTTTGCAAGCTCGCGGTACCAGGCTGCCTGAACTACGCGCGTTTTTAAGTCATCCGGTCGAACAGTCATAAATCATCTCTCAGGTCAACCTACGCATATCCGATGGTCGACCAAAATATTTGCACTCTCCATCCCCTGCCGCATTCCCGAAATCCGTGGTTCACGGTACGATCCGCCGCAGGGAGGCCTGGCCCAACGGAAAGGCTTCTCCAACAACATCGATGCTGTGTGAGACCTTAAAGTCAAGCACTAATAGATTTTACCACCTATGAAGACAATAAGCGCGAAAAATCGTTTTGCGGATGTCACACGTCCGCGTTCTTACTTTAAAATCCCCTTGCGCATGCGTGCGAAAAGCGGGTTGGGAAAGGGACGGAATTAAGGTGGCGTGCCGTCCAGGCCAGGAAAGGAGTGGCGGAGCAGATGAGCGATTACAGTCCGGATTGGGTAGCCGAATACTTCGACACGTTTGGAGACCAGGAGTGGGATCGCCAGATAAAAACGCCCACCGATGAGATCAAACTCTTTGTCCATGCACACTACTTACGCGAACATACCCGGCCGGGAGACTATACAAGATGAAATTGAGGGCGTGTTACTGTAAAACTACATTTTTGGGGTTGGGCAATAATAGCCAAGACGCTGTTGTACCCCAGGAAGGGCACTCAGGACACGTCGTCTTGGGCTGATTCCTGCCTGCGCCGCACTGCCGCCTGCCAGTCGAGGTCTTCCTGAGAGTAAAACCCGTCGTGGAGGGTCGCACGACGTGTATATGGGACATAGTTGCCGAGGTGCCACCCGCATGCACGGTAGAAGGCGACATCACCGGCGAACAGGGCGACTGGCACGGCGCCGGGCATGCCGCGTACATAGTCCATGCAGGTTCGCTCACGCTCACCGGCCTCCATATTGGCCCGCAGGCGCGGGCCGGGCGGGGGAATGGACGCGAACGGGGCGCGCTCCTCTTGCGTGTCCTCCCTATTATGGCTGCCCGGAACCACCCACAGCGAATGGTCGTCGTAGAGAGCGGCGTTGAGCTGATTGAACAGGCGGAGGTTCGGCACGGCCCGGAAGAAGGCATCGACATCGACGTGTGGAGCATTGTAGCCCCAGTCGCGGTGCCACGCTGTGCACCAGGCGTCGTGCTGCGGTTCCAGCAGCACCCCCATGATGTCCGACGGATGATGATCCGGACCGAGAATGCCCCTCGCTGCAGCCTGCATTCCCGGCAGGCCGAGGAAATCCCGGAA
>JBBRKX010000135.1:0-8780 GCA_038231675.1 Chthonomonadales bacterium
GCCGTCCAGCGCCGTCTGAGCGCGAAGCAAAGCCGTGCCGCCGCCCGGAACGATTCCCTCTTCCACCGCAGCGCGCGTCGCCGAAAGAGCGTCCTCGAAACGGTGCTTCTTCTCCTTCAACTCCGTCTCCCGGCTGTGCAACATAGCCGACCTTGATAATCGCCACGCCGCCCGCCAGCTTCGCCAGCCGCTCTTGCAGCTTCTCCTTGTCGTAGGAGCTGTCCGTCTCTTCCGTCTGGCGGCGAATCAGGTTGATGCAGCCTGTAACCGCCTCGTAGTCTAGCAGGTGCCACCAATGGAGGTAACATGCGTATACATGAAGAAGATTCCTGCACGTCAAATTATAAGGATTAATTGCGCAGTCATATGATAACTATCGACCAACTTTCGGCTATTGTCTCTGAAGGCGAATCCGAAGTGCTCGAATTCAAGCAAACTACCGGTCAGCGCACCGAAGCTGCAAAGACAGTTTGCGCAATGCTGAATACACGTGGCGGGCGAGTGTTGTTTGGCGTGGACCGTGTCGGCACGATAGTCGGCCAAAGTGTAACGGATAAAACGGTTGAAGATGTAGTCAACGAAATCCGATTAATCGACCCACCCGCGCTGCCCTCCATTGATCGCATTGCTGTCAGCCCAAGGTTCCAAGCCATTATGATCACAACTCAGCGCGGTTCTCGCCGCCCATATGTCTACAAGAACACCGCCTTCCGACGTGTGGGAAATTCGAATCTGCCACTGTCCCGCGAAGAGTACAACCGCCTACTTCTCGAAGAACTCCATGCTACCAGCCGATGGGAGAACCAGCAGGCGGAGGGATGGACAGTCCGTGACCTAGATTCGGGAGAGATAGTACGGACGTTGGACGAGAGTATACGCCGGGGCCGCATGGAGGACCCTGGAACAAGGAATCCGGTGGACATTCTTCGTGGGTTGGGACTGTTAAGAGAGGAGCAGTTATTGCGGTCCGCTGTCGTGCTATTCGCGAAGCCAGAGCGCCTGCTGCCAGACTATCCCCAATGCCTTCTGCGTGTCGCCCGATTTCGCGGAGTCGACAAGACGGAGTTCTTGGACAATCGGCAGTTCCGTGGCGGTGTCTTCGATCTGTTGACTCGATCGGAGAGGTTCCTGCGTGAGAACCTGCCGGTAGCGGGTCGCATTGTCCCAAACCTGTTTGAGCGCATAGACGATCCCCTCTACCCGCCATTGGCCCTTCGTGAAGCCCTCGCCAATGCGTTCTGCCATCGCGACTATGGCCTCGGAGGTGGCTCGGTCGCTATAGCCATCTTCGACAATCGTCTTGAGATCAGTTCCTCAGGTCCTCTCCATTTTGGCATTACTGTGCAGTCTCTTTATCAGGAACACGACTCCCAACCCTGGAATCCTCTGATAGCCAATACATTATACAGGCGCGGAGTTATCGAGACATGGGGACGTGGCACCTTAAAGATAGCGGAATTGACTGAGCAGGCGGGGTTACCAAGGCCCGAGATAGAAGAGATTGCGGGTTCGGTCGTGGTTCGCTTCTGGCCTAGCGAATACTTGGCTCCGCAGCGTATTCGACATGACCTCACCACCCGGCAACAGATAGTTCTGCGCGAACTCGGGAAGCATGGTCCCGTAGCCTTGAGGGAGCTAACGGAATTGTTAGGCGAGATGATTACTCAGCGAGCGCTCCGCGATGAACTAGCTTTCCTCAAACGGCTTGAGCTGGTCGAGAGTACGGGCTATGGCCGGGGAGCACGGTGGTTCGTTGTTAGTCAAATCGGCCATTAGCCGTTCGATTCCGTCTAATTCCGTCTAATTACGGCCAATTCCGTCTAATTCCGCAACCCGATTAGTGGCACGCCAAGGACGATGACAGCCCGTGGTGCCAACGCAAAAACAAATGTCGAGTGGGCTGTACAGCAGCACGCAAAGCAAACATGAACCGAACTCAGGCAAACGAACGATTTTACGACTGGCTATTTGGCTTCCTGAACGAACCGGCATTCTCCAGCACGGCAGAGCCTGTCGGGCGTGTCTACCAGTATACGTCCGGCGGCGGGTTAATTGGGATGTTGCGATCAAACCGCGTATGGGCCAGTCACGCCGCCACGATGAACGACCCCGGAGAGATCCGGTATGCGTCAGCGATACTAGGTCGTGCATTCGATCAGCAATGTCAACGCACTAAATCCCAAACCCTTGCGCGATTACGAGGCTTCGTGGAGAATTCATTGTCCCGGATTAGCGGGAATACTCGAGTTTATCTGGGGTGCTTCTCCGAAGATTGCGACCTTCTATCGCAATGGCGGGCTTACGCGGATGACGGGCGAGGATTCGCTGTCGGCTTCGACTTGAACGATGTGGGTGCGGACTCTTGGATTCAAGTTGGAGGACCGGCCTTCCGCCGCCGCGTGATCTATGACGAGGCCATACAAACCCGCATCGCAAATGATATAGCTACTGCTGCCCGTAAGTATGTGATCAATACCCGGGGCCGGCCCGATTCGGGCAGGATAGGCCAGATTCAGGAATGTATTGTCGAGTGCTCCGTCTGTTTCAAGCATCCATCATATGTTGCTGAGAAAGAATGGCGGGCAATCTATATCGAGAACCCTTCGAAACCACTAAATAGCGGTGTTCGCGAGCGAAATGGCCTGCCTGTCCCATACGTTGAGCTCGCAGTACCTGCAAATGACCAGCCAGATTCAACGAGAATTGCTATCCGGGAAATCGTCATCGGCCCGGCAAACGACATGGAATCTACTGAACGCCTCCTCCGAGACTCCATCCGCGAATTGGCTGGCGCTGAGTTCTCGCAGTCCGTGCTAATTCGCCGATCGCAAATTCCCTATCGACGTGTGTAACTCAGCCAGCTAGACCCGGAGATCAATATGAGAGGTTCCATGTACTTCCGTGCGGGGATGCCGTTGGTCAGTTTGTTGGGGATCATTGGTTGCAATCGAGCGAACCAGCGGTCAAACACCGCAACGGATGTGAGCGACCGGTCACCCAATCATATTGTATCGGTGTACGGAAACCTGATCCGAAGGCCGCCAAGTGGTACCGACAAAGCGTTTGAGCTTAGCGGGTTACATAGGCTTGCCCTCAGCATCAGTTGCATTGATACGACCCTACCTGTCTACAAGTTGGCAGCACCGTTTAACCCGCCCTTACTCGAACAGCAAGTGCGCATCGTAATCGAAGCGGAGCTCCGCAAGGCCGGCATCACGATTGTCGACATCGCAAAAGCTAGCGATGAACCTGTGTTGTTCGTATATATTCGATCCGATGTTGACCCAGATTCATTCATCGCCAATCCTCAGGCTCCTCGACATCAACTCCATTGCGATGGTAGCATGACGGATACGGTGTACGTGTTTCGAGATTCGTGCGTAGTCAAATCAACCGCGGAGACTTGGACGCCGAATATGTCGCTTCGGGACACTGAGAAGCATGTTGAGCGCGATTCTGATGCCGAGCAATTTGCGATCGATTATTCCCGCAACTTCGCCAGTAACTTCGTGAACGCCTACCTAACTGCCAATCCGCCCGACAAAGGCAAGGCCCGATAACAAACCAGGAGGTTCAGGTACTAAACAGAGCCTGCATTGGGCTCAATGCCCCTGACCATCGCAATTCACTTCTCGGTGGTTCCTTTTAATTCCCTTGGATTACGGAGAAAGGGACGAGGAACTAAAAAACAAACCCCGCGATTCCCAAATGGAAACCGCGGGGTCAGTTCACTCACGACACCCAACTCCCGACGCCCTAGTAGTCCATATGATCGTCGTGACCGCCGCCGCCCGCCGGAGCCGCCTTCTGAGGCTTCTCCACAATTAGCGTCTCCGTCGAGAGCACCATGCCCGCAATCGACGCCGCGTTCTGCAGAGCCGAGCGCGTCACCTTCACCGGGTCCACGATCCCCGCGCCAACCATGTCCACATACGTCTCGTTCAGCGCGTCGAAACCCTGCCCGAGCGGGAGGTTGCGCACCTTCTCCACCACCACGCTGCCCTCATGGCCCGCGTTAATCGCAATCTGGCGCAGAGGCTCCTCCAGAGACCGGCGCACAATCGCCACGCCATGCTTCTCGTCCGGAGTTGAGCCCAGGCCGTCCAGCGCCGTCTGAGCGCGAAGCAAAGCCGTGCCGCCGCCCGGAACGATTCCCTCTTCCACCGCAGCGCGCGTCGCCGAAAGAGCGTCCTCGAAACGGTGCTTCTTCTCCTTCAGCTCCGTCTCCGTCGCCGCGCCCACCTTGATGATCGCCACGCCGCCCGCCAGCTTCGCCAGCCGCTCCTGCAGCTTCTCCTTGTCGTAAGAAGAATCCGTCTCTTCCGTCTGGCGGCGAATCAGGTTGATGCGGCCCGTCACTGCGTCATGATTGCCCGCGCCCTCGATGATGGTCGTCTCATCCTTACCCACCACCACACGCTTCGCGCTGCCCAGGTCGGTAAGCTCCAAATTCTCCAGCTTAACCCCCAGGTCCTCGCTGATGAACTTCGAGCCCGTAAGCGTTGCAATGTCCTCCAGCATCGCCTTGCGGCGGTCGCCGAAACCGGGGGCCTTCACCGCGCAGCTGTTGACGATTCCGCGCAGCTTGTTCACCACCAACGTCGAGAGCGCGTCGCCGTCCACGTCCTCGCAGATGATGAGGAGCGGCTTGCGAGCCTGCGCGATCTTCTCCAGCACCGGAACCAGGTCGGCCGCCGCGCTGATCTTCTTCTCGTAGATGAGGATAAGCGCGTCTTCGACTACTGCCTCCATGCGCTCCGGGTCCGACACGAAATACGGCGAGATATAGCCCTTGTCGAACTGCATCCCCTCAACCACTTCGAGAGCATCGGTCGTGCCCTTGCTCTCCTCAACGGTAATCACGCCGTCCTTGCCCACTTTGTCCATCGCCTCGGCGATCAGCGCGCCAATAGCCTGGTCGTTGCCCGCGATGCTCGCCACATTGGCAATTTCGTCATGGCCCTTCACGTCGATGGCTGTCGCCTTAATCGCCTCGACCGCCTTCTCCACCGCCAGATCGATACCACGCCGCACCGCCATCGGGTTACCACCCGCCGCCACATACTTCAACCCCTCGTTCACAATCGCCTGCGCAAGGACCGTGGCGGTCGTGGTTCCGTCTCCGGCGACGTCGTTCGTCTTGCTTGCCACTTCCCGCACGAGCTGGGCGCCCATGTTCTCGTATGGGTCTTCAAGCTCAATCTCCTTGGCAACCGTTACGCCGTCCTTGGTGATCGTCGGGGAGCCCCACTTCTTATCCAAAACTACGTTGCGGCCCTTCGGTCCCAGTGTAACCTTTACCGCGTTGGCTACCGCGTTCGCGCCCGCTTCGAGCGCGCGTCGCGCCTCTTCGTCAAACTTGAGCTGCTTTGCTGCCATCGATCGCTCCTTCGTCGCGAGTTGAAGGTTGAGAGTTAAAAGTTGAAGGTCGACTGGCTTTCCGTTCAACCCTCAACTCTCAACCTTCAACCAAGCTGCTATTCCTTAATTGCGTAGACCTGGTCTTCGTCCAAAATGATGTAGTCCTTGCCCTCAACGGTCACTTCGGTACCGCCGTATTTTGAGTATAGAACAGTTTGACCCACATTCACGGAGAGCGCGTGGATAGTCCCGTCGTCCAGGGTGTGACCTTTACCGACGGCCACCACGGTGCCCTCTGTGGGCTTCTTCTTGGCGGCATCGGGCAGAATGATTCCGCCCGAGGTCTGCGTCTCTTCCTCGGCGGCTTGCACCACGATCTTTGTAGCCAGGGGTCGCAAAGGCATCTGATTCACCTCCAAATTCAGCTTCTAGTGATGAGACTTGCTCGTACGTTATCGATACGCTTTCAATACATAATTGGTAAGGGACTATAGCGAGGAACCACGGCCGAGAAAGCCGGGCCCAACTCGCCGCGCAAATCGGCCCATTAATTATGTCATGGCTGTGAAATAGTTCAAAGCTTTTAGCACTCTGAACCGATGAGTGCTAATATAAGATACTGAAAATGGCCCCCCATTGTCAAGGGGCCGTCCATTTTCAATGCGAAAAGGGAAACTGTGGAGAATGAACTCGCCGTCAAGCCGCAATGGTTGATCTGCGGCATGAGAGAGGCGTATACTGTCTGCGCAAGACGGCCATATTCTACTGGTGATTTGGGCCGGATTTGGATACAGGACCGCTTTTCACGGAGCCGGTCGCGCCAATGGCAAGCTCATTTACAATCTGAATGTCGCTGCCCACCGTATCCTTTGCGATTCTCTCGGCCAGCGCCTTCTGAGTCGCATCCGGGACCGCGCCGCGCAGGTGAGTAATCTTATCCTTTGTATCGACGTTGATGTGCGAAGTGTTGAGCTTGTCGCTGGCGTTCATCGCGCTTTTCACCTTCAGCGTGACGGTTCCATCGGTCAAATCGTGCTTCGCGGTCTTCGTCGCCTGTTCCAATTGATTCTGAGCCTTCTTTGCCGCGCCGCCGGCTTCCGCCTTCTGTTGGGGATTGCATCCGGCCAGGGCAATAGCTACGCCCGCAAGCACGATGAGAGTCGCATATCGCATGAGTAAAACCCTCCACCTTCGTATTGTTTGGAATGGGAATCATTATCAAGACGCTGCTGCCGCCCGCCCGGTTCCGAAGCTGTATGAGGGGAGGTGGCAGCAACATACCGGCTCGCATCCATGGCGTTTCTAAACATGGTGTTACTAAATGCAGCTTATTCGCCGTGGTTGTTTGCGGTCTCTCTCCCGATCGCGATTCACCTTCTTACGCGGCAGGCCGTCCAGGTCTATAGCCTTCCCACGTTCCGATTCCTCCAGCAATCCGTTGCCCGCCAGTCAAAGATCTTCCGCATTCGTCACCTCCTGCTGCTTGCGCTGCGCGCGCTCCTGGTCGCGTTGCTGGTAACCGTTTTTCTAAAGCCGGCGCGTATCGCCCCGCTCAACAATGCGTCCGTATCGGGCAGGCGAGTGGTAATCGTCATCGATACGTCATTATCGATGGGCTACAACCGCGGCGGGGTAACATCGCTTCAGAAGGCGAAGGCGCTGGCCGACCGGATTCTTTTGGGCTTAGATATTTCGGATCGGGCGAACGTGATACTAGCCGGCGCCGTGCCCTCGGTGGCTCTTTCGCAGCCATCCGGCGACGCCGCCGCGTTGCGGCTGGCTGTTAAAAACTTGATGCATACGCAGGAGAAGTGCGACGTGCCGTCCGCAATTGCGCTGGCGGTGGATCAGCTTTCAAAGAGCGGCCATGGGCGCGCCGAACTTTACCTGCTGTCCGATTTTCAGCGCACGAGCTGGGCGGACGCCAAACTCGATTCCGTCCCGGGAAACACCCAGGTTATTTTCGTAGGCGCCGAGGAGGGCGAGCGCGAAAACACCGCTGTGACCGCAATCCGCCTCCGCCCGTCTGCGCCGCGCGCGGGAGACGAAATCACGGCGCTGGTAGAAATGTGGAACGGCGGGCCCTCTCCACGCTCGATTCCCGCAACGTTGTGGGCGGGTGACGCCCCGCCTCAGAAGCAGACGGCGGTTGTTCCGCCGTTTTCATCGGGAACAGTCTCATTCCCGGTGTCGTTTCCACAGCCGGGCCGCTACATATGCGCGGCGGCCGTGCCGGACGATGCATTGCAGGCCGACAACAAGCGATGGCTCGTGGTGGACCTTCAGCGCTCGCTCACCGTGTACCTGCTGACGGATGAGAACGCTTCGGCCAGTCCCAACGGTTCCTACTTTGTCTCTCGCGCCCTGAATCCCGCGCCAGGGCAGCCCGGTGGAATCCGCGTCATTCCAAAACGCGCCTCCGAGCTGACGGATGCGGACCTCCGCGCCGCGGATGCCGTCGTCCTCGCGAATGTAGTCACAATGCCGGCGGACCGGCTGCCGGCGATTCTACGTTACGTACAGCGCGGCGGCGCGCTAATAGTATTTCTCTACGGCGAGCGCGCGCGGGCCCAGATGGAGGCCATGAACCGTCTTGCGGGCAAGGGCGAAGGCAAGGGCGAAGGGCTTCCATTTATACCCACGCAGATCCTGGACGTGCGCGGACATGGCAAGGGATACGTAACTCTCTCGGAAGCGCGATACGAGAGCCGGCTGCTCCGCGTGTTCAAGGACCCCTCCTCCGCGGATCTGGGGGCGATCAAGTTCAGCCGGTTCTTCCAAACCACGGAGGTCGACGGCAGGGCGGAGACGCTGCTTAAGTTCGAAGACGGAACGCCGGCGGCTGCGCGGCGGCCGCTGGGCTTGGGAAATGTGCTTCTGCTTAATTTCGCCCCAACTCCTCGCGACAGCGATCTGGTCAAGCAGGAAGTCTTTCCCCCGCTGCTGCACGAAATGTTGAAGGGAATCGTCTCGGGCGAGGGGGAGCGTCGTGAATTTTCGCCCGGCGGCCCGGCTTCCGTGACCATCGCTCCCATGCCCGCGGCGGAGCGCGTGGAGGCCGTCGCGCCAAATAGCCGTCGACTGCCGGTCACGGTGGACAGGGTTGGCGGAGGCGTGGTTATCGAGCGCGCTGCGACGGCAGGGGTCTATACGATACTCGCGGGCGGCAATCGAGAGGCGGGGCTCGTGGCCGTCAACATACACCCGGACGAAAGCGACCTCCGCGCCATCAATCCTCGCGAGCTGCAATCGCGCAGAGAAGGACGCCCCTCCTATCTGGTTGGAACCGGCGAGAACGAAGTTCAATTGGAAGACCTAACGCGAAACCGCTCACTGTGGCCTTACGCACTCGTCGGGGCTTTTATCGTGCTGATCCTCGAACAGCTCGTTTCCACGGTGGGAGCGCAGTCTCGGCCCGC
>JBBRKX010000136.1:0-8778 GCA_038231675.1 Chthonomonadales bacterium
CCACTGACTTGCCCACGTCTTGAGGTCGTAGTCATGCTTCACGCCCTGGCTCGCTAAATTAGGATCCCAGACCGTCACCTTTTCGGGCGCGACCGCATCCACGATCACAAAGTGGCCCGGCATCAGCAGCGCGATCATCGGCAGCGCCTGCCCTGCCAGACCCTTCTGCGTGAGGGCGAGGCCGCGCGGCGTCCTTGATCTCCATGCTAGAAGAGCCTTCTTGTCATTAGGCGGAGCGGACAGAAAAACGCAAGGTAGATGCTTTGCAGCACTGTCTTTCCGAACTATTTTCATCAGTTGAACTCCGTCCAAGTAAGTCATCATCACTTTTGTATATATTAGGTCATAATTATCAGGATTATTGTATATAATCTTTAGCGCATCATTCGCATCCGGCGCATAAGTTACGCAATAGCCATGCTGTTTAAGCGCAGCCATAATTTGTTGAGCAACGGCCTCTAGTCAACGACTAGAAGAATATTTTTCATATAGTTGCTTTCCTTAGCCCGACTGCGTATCGTCTGATGTCAAGGAGCAAGTTGAGTTGAACAGCATACCGAATTGCGCACTCATGGAGATAAAGGCATGCCATCCGTTCCGCCGTACCCGCTCTCACCCTCAGACCACCCGATCGCTATCGCGACACGCAACGCGTCCTGTGAACAGGGATGCAAGAAGGCCCTCAGCAAGGAAGGCTTTCCCATCAGGTCGTGCCCGGACTTACACGCGGTAGTCGAGACCATTTATGCACATCCTCCTCATCTGTTGATCATCGATGGTAACTGTCTAGCCTACGGCAACAGGTTCGGGGCATCCACGAAAAACGGATTCCAGAGCGGCGAGGATGTTCTTGCCTTGCTTGCGTAATGATGACAGATAACTGCGCAGACGGCAGAAGTCCGCCGCACCGCTCAAAGTGCGGAAACCGCCCGATATCTTCTGGCGCAACTTGATCATCCGCAAGTCCCGCTCCGCCAGATTGTTATCGAAGGGAATGGCAAAGTCGTACATAAACGCCAACACTTGCTTGCGGTGGGTATCCAGGCGCAACAGCAAATTGCGCGCCGGAGTTTGCTTTGGACGACCGCGTTTATCTCGGGGAGGATCCTTGGGAGGGGGATTTGCGGCATACCCTTGCTTAAGTAGTTTCTGGTAACGCCCCTCAAAGTGGGCCTCAAGCAACGGCGATAAGTGCTCCCTTCGCTTGGAGCGAGCGCGCTCGACGGAAGTTTTGATCTCAACGAGCAGAGAGATCATCTTCCCTGCCCAGAGGGCGCCTTCTTCGGAAAAGGGGATCAATTCGCGCAAGTGGTGGGCATTGCACAGAGCATGCCCACAGCCATACTGCCCATACGAACACCAGCCGTCGTGGACCGCCGTACCCGTAAAGGAGGGAAGCACGCCCGCTGCATCGCTGCCTTTCTTGCCGCGGCTCGGAGCACAGGTGTAGTAAGTCAAAGTAGAGGTGCTGGCGCTGTGAACCCAGTGGAGTTTGCCTTCCACTCGCATTCCTGTCTCATCGCAGTGGAGTACCGGGGAGGCAATCAAGGCTTTGCGGATTGTTTCGGAAACGGGTTCCAAGCGAGCACAACACGCGCGGAGGGTCGCTTTGCAGAGGGTGGCTCCGAAGACATCGGTAAGCAATTGACTTGTGCGGGCGAAGGGAAGGAGTTGGTAGTCGCGCAGATAGACGCCAAGCGCCTTGAGGCGCGGACCATATTGGATTGGTTCCTCGGCTGCTTGCGGGAAGGCAGCCGTGGTGGTGACGCCACAACCGCAACGGCGAGATTGAGCGATATGTTGGGTCACCTCCAGACGAAGAGGAGGCAGATCCACTACCTGGCGATGTTGCTGCGCGACCACTACGGCGCCTTCCAAGGAGGCGCCACAACCCGCACAGCAGGTCGGTATGTGGGGAATACTGTGATCGGGCGACGCCGAAAAGGAGAGGGTATTGCCAGGATGACCTTTCTGTTCGCCTTGTTTTCGACCGGTTTTTTGGCGCAGCGAGTGGGGAGTGGGCTTTTTGCCCAGGCCATCGCTTGAGGGTGGCTTGCTGCTGTTGTGACTGTCCTTGTTGAGGCGCGCTTCCAACTCACGGATCTGGTTCTTGAGGGCCGTGATCTGGTGTTGGACTTCCTTTGTCTGCTCGGTGAGAAGCAGGAGCATCTCTTGAGCGGTGTGCAAATCCGCCGTAGTCTTGTGCAGTTGTTCGGCTTGCTGTTGGTAGAAGGCAAACAGCGCCTCTAGTCCCTGCTCATAGAGTTGTTGGAAGGCGTCTCGTGTCAGCATATGCGATAAAACGAATCAGGCAAACCGAGAGTTGCAGCACTCGGAAAAGGCTGGACTGTTACCATCGATGATGATCTTGACTGGAGGGAAGGAGTGCATGTCGTGCTGCGTCTGCACGCCGATCCGGCGTTGGCGGCCCTTCCCGTTCTTGTGCTGCTCCGCCGAGTGAACGATCGCCCGGCCTGGACAGAGCAGGATAATTATGGAATTCTGTGCTACTTAACCCTTCGCTCCTCTCGAGATAGTATCCTTTGTTCGTCGCATTTTGCAGTCTGTGATAGAGGGCAAGTTGGCGCCCTTTCCACCGGCTGTCATCTCTTCCGATATCAACGATGACTACTGGAGGGCATGGCGTGAGCAGTTGCCTCCTCTAGCCCTGTTCGACTCCGCCTGGCGCCGCGACCTGGCGCTGGTGGAGACGCTTATTTCCCAGGGGGAGAATGTGCATGCAAGAGATCGGAAGCGCAAGACTATCCTTCACTCGGCGGCCGCAGGAGGCTCCGTGGAAATTGTGAGGCATTTGCTGGAACTCGGAGCGGATGTGAATGCCGTGGCGCAGGATGGAGCATATAGAACGGCTGTTAATCCGTTTTGGAGCACAGGCAGAATAGAGCAATGACATCGAAAGATACGGATATTATTACAGACGGCAACAGGCAGGCTATCCATCAGATAGCCTGTTCCTCGTTGGTTTGCTTAGCGATTTCTGCCAAGAGGGCGAAGAGTGCCTCCCAAAGAAACCAATGCGGATAACAACAGGAGACTTTCGCTTCCGGCCTCTTTCCTCGACTCTGAAGGCGGTCATGAGACCGCCTCTTCTCCCTCGTCACTGGCCGGTTCTGGGAACAGGCCGGCGGCGTGGATCTGGCGGATCTCTCAATTGATGCCTACTCGCGAAACCGAAAGGGAGGGAGAGCCTTGGATTCGAAAGAGGACCAAACCGTGCTTACCCTTATTGCGGTACAAGGCGCAAGGCTTACCAACATTCTGAAATGCTCCTCCTCCACGCAGGAACATGGCGGAACATGGCGGAACATGGGTGAAAATCGGACTTCAGACAGGATGAAACATATGAAAAACCGGCAACCGATGTCTCTACAGGGCATGATTTCTTCGATGATGACGCGCATGCAGGCCGACCTAACGCCGGGCCTGATGAAACTTCTCTTCATTGCTCTGGTTAGCCTGGGGACTACTCCTGCCCTCTGTTGGGCGCAAGCCGGAGGCAACATCAGTTATTCCCAGGCAGGTGGCTACGCCCGCGCCGAGCAGAATGAACGCGCCAAGCGCGCCCTCTCTCGCGAAGAGATGCCTCCCACAGGCACGAGCATGTTTCTGGAAGCTAACGTGTTGCTCAACGTCAAAGCGAATGACTATGTTGCGGTCTTCGCCGTCACCCAAGAAGGCGCCACAGTAGCCGAATGCCAGCAGAAGATGGAGACGGTCATTCAGGCCTTTAGCGCTTCCATCAAGGCGTTCGGAATCCCGCCCGGCGATCTCTTTGTGGACTTTGTAGCACAGAACAGAATTTATGGGTTTGAGGTTACGGCAGAGGTTGCGCGGGAGAAACAGGTTGGTTTTGAACTCAAGAAGAATGTTTCCATCCACTTCAACGATTACGCACTGCTAGACAGATTAGTCGTGGCGGCTTCGCAAGAGCAGATTTTCGACCTGATCAAGGTGGACTATGTCATCAAAAACATCCCTGCGCTTCGCACCAGGCTCATGGAAGAGGCGGCCCGAGTTATCAACGCAAAAATGGCGCGCTATCAGCGGTTGTTGGGGATACGGCTTTTGCCCCCGTCGCAGGTCTATGCGGAGAAATCAAGCCTCTATTACCCCAGCCAGATGTACGACTCGTATACAGCTTACGAGTCCGAAGATGTGAATACGGGCTATTACCGGCAAAAGTACACCGTTCAGGGCGCCCGCAAGAGTCGCACCTTCTTCTTCAACGCTTTGGATGCCGGCAGTTTCGATGTGGTGATCAACCCGGTGGTAATCGAGCCGGTGGTACAGGCAACGCTCTACCTCAAAGTCAAGTATAGGATCGAGCAACCAGGAAAAAGAGAGGCCCGTTCGGTGGGAACAGACAAAGCCCCTTCGAAAGCAAAGGCACAGTGACAAAAAAGAAATGCGCTCCCTCAATATTAAGGAAGCGCTGACAATGAGATGGAGAGTTTTCATAGGCGGTACTGGATTTGAACCAGTGACCTCTTCCGTGTCAAGGAAGCGCTCTACCCCTGAGCCAACCGCCTGAATAGCGCCTGTATTATAGCATGGGCCTTCCGGCGTGTCAAGGCAAAGCGACGAATTCGAAGTCGGGACAAGCGTTCGGCCACGGAAGGCTCAATAGACGGGAACCGTGTAAAATCCTTTGTCGCAACTGAAGCTCAGACGCTTCTCATCCTGCGTCCAATGCACATGATCGACCTGCTTGTCTACTAATCTACCGATTACCCTCACATCCGAGCCATCCACCCGTGATGTCCAGAGAAGGGCTATGTGACCGTCGTCCCGGTGCAGCCTTTGAAATATTAGCCGAAAGGGTCCCGTAGGGATCGGTCTGGAATAATTTGCCAGAAATGCGATTCGGTCGCAACGTGGCGAAATTTTCATCTCCACGCCGCGACTGTTTCCCGAAGGCAATGTGGGAAAAGGCGGATAATATTTCGGAACGCTTGCGCCGAATTCTAGAGGGTATTCGGAGGCCGGTGTGCCGAGGTCAGGCAATTCTAAAGAGACAATCCGGCGGTCTACCGTGACGCCTAATGGATTAAAGCAACCGCTCACGATATGTCTGCCTGAACCGCTGACAAATCGGACAAGGCTCAATGTACGGAACATTATGGGCTTACCGTGTATTTCGCTTCCGTCCAGCCCGTGGAGGATAGGCAACATGGCTGTACGCGTATTTCGGAACTCAACCCAGCTCCGGCTATCCGGCATCCAGAACGCCGACTGAGAATCTGTGAGATGGGACTGCCAACGCCGGAACTGACTGCCATCCAGCCGCGCCGCATAAAATACGGTATGGCTCTTCTCGTATGTAGACCACAATATCCACTTGCCGTCGAGAGACAATTGTGCGTCAAGCAGGCTTAAACCGACATACGGAGCAAATGCCGCCGTCACAGCCGGTAACGGCATTTCTTTGTTCGTGTCGGTATCTATATGTACTGCCTGGAAGCCAGGCATCGTAACGTTACAAAAGGCGAAGATATCATGCTTTCCCGTCCAGAAGTAGTTGCATCCCCCATAACCATCCTCGAGTTGCAATGGCAGGGTGTTCCCAATGCGCCTGGCGCGCTCGAGGAGAGAACAGGGATGTGCGCAATCAGAGGTTACGAGCGATGGGTTTGCACTTTATGGGAATCAAAGCCAGACAAGCCAGGGGTAGAGGCACGCATAGCGAGGTCATCAACATGGACAAAAGAAGCGCTGTCGGGACGATTGGTTTGCACATCATTGTGGACCTGTTCCTTTCCGCGCTGCCGGGCGAAGCATTTGCTTGCGCAGCAGCCCCATCAGTGTGTAAGGATCGACCACCTCGACATTGGGCAACTGTTTCAGACGATCGAACAACTGCTTGTGCTGGCTCGGAGACCAGAGGATGGTGCGAAAGATATGAAAGTGTGGCCCCGTGCCCGAGTCGCCTGAAATTTGACCTCGGATTCTCGCGAATGCCTCGTCTGTCTGATCGCCGTTCGGCATGTCGGACCCCATGACACGATACGGCGTTTCCGTTCCGGGGATAAGACCCTGTGCGCCGGGCAGCCGTTGCGCCACAACCCCATCGGGCGAAAACTTTGCGTAGGCCGCGAGCGTTTGCGCGGACATGGCCCGCGAGTCGCCATCGATCACAAACCCGGTGAGCGAAAGGTCCCACTGATGATAATATTTGCGGCAATGCTCCGACCAGACGTCCAGCCCGGACGGCAGGCCGGAAAAGGGACGATCACCGTCCAGAAATCCGGGATTGAGGTAACCCGCCCCCGAGTCGCCGGACATGAAATGATCGTTTGGGGTCGCTGTACGCCGTGTCCACTCCAACCCCACGGGAAAACGGTCCGCGAGGTTAGGATCGAAAGCCCACCCCAGCGGAATCGTGCCGCGAGTTGGGTCATTCCATATTCCTGGCAGCCGATGATAGAGCCAGGCGGCAGAATCGTAATCCCCCACATAAAACGTAATATAGGTTTTCGGGATGACATTTCCCGTAGCGCCCAGATAGCCGGCCGTTTTCCAATCCGCTTCGGCCGGCCGCTTTTGCGCGTACGTGGCCTTTAGCGGAAAATGCTGGAACAGCGAGGCATTCGCCATGGCGTTAAGCCCGAGCGCATCGGCATCCATGTACGCATTGAAGCAGGAGAGGACTGCCGCATAGCGCCATTCGGTGGGGACATCGCCGTGCCGACCGCCTGCGGTCTGCGTGTACTTCCAGGCCCATGGGATGAACCCTCCGGCAAGGATCATCTTCTTCCCCTGTGTTCGATTGTAGGCCGAACGCAGGATGGCGGCGAGCGTCCGGTAATCGGTCCCGGCCGGCTGGTTCAGATCGTCTTGTGGCAGTTCATCCTCCCACGGCGAAAGGTCGAAGAAAAAGCCTTTCCGGCTCACAAAGTAATCGTGATTGGACAGCCCGTGGCAGTTCGGAGCCGCTTTCGTCGGGGCATTTAGCCACCAGGAATCGATGTAATACGCCAGCACGGTGGGATCGCATTTACCGGTATCGAGATAGCGTCGTTTGGCCCACAGATAGGCGTCGCACTTCGCGCTGCCGGACTCCTTCCCCGTGAAAAGAGACGTGCCATCCGCATGCAGAAGGCGCAATTTGATGGGCAGATGCGGACTGTGCAGCACAAGCCGGTCATATACCGAACCGGCGGTCGGATCGTAGGGGATCGGCAACAGACCGTCGCAGCCCGCCACGGTGGAAGCAACATTGCTGGTCGCTGGAACCTTCAGGTCGTACAGCACCACGCCCTGTATGTCGCCCCGAAACCGCTGGACCAGACTCTCCAGTCGGATAACCCGCGGAAACGAACGGCCTGCAAGCCAGCCGCCTTTCGAACGCAGGTTTTCCAGCCAGAACCGATCTATCTCTCCCGGCTTCGCGGCATTGTCCGTAACATATGTGACGTACAGCCGTGCCTTATGCCGGTTTACCAATCCCTGCAGCGCCGCGACCGCGTGCACCTCAGCCCAGGCATTGTTCTTGCCCCTTTCGGTACGCAGATCGTACCGGTCCGTTGGAGCCAGATCGTACAGCGCGATCGGAGGCAGCGCAGCCGATCCTTGCGCCCTGGAAGTGCGGAGACTCAACGTCATCGCGACAACCATCCCTAAAGCTCCCCAACTGAGATGCGCCGACAGGCCGGACAAACATCGACTTTGCATGGTGAACAGATTGGACCTCCGATTTCCATTACACGCAATATTGCCCACGAAAAGCATTGTCTACTTCCCGCCGTTTACCTTGAGGGCGAACAAGCCGTCGCTCCAGCTGGCTGCATACATGATGCGATTCGTGGAGTCATAATACATTTCAAACGGTTCCGAGGAGAATTTTTGTGCTCCCCCCTGGTACGCCGTCCAGTTCAAGCCATCGTTTTCCGGAGAGGTGAAGAACGGCTCGTTGGGATTGGAGCATGCGGTATAGAGACTCTTTCCATCCCCACAGATGCCCATATACCAGCTATAGACCAGTCCTTTGGTGAGCGGCTGCCAGGTCGCGCCGTTGTCGGTGCTGCGCACGGGATATTGATACGCGCCGGCGTAGAGAACTCCGGCGCGGGTGCGGTAGAGCTGATCGCCTCCATGAGTCATCTGCAGCTTATACGCTTGCGACCACGTTGCGCCCGCATCGGTTGTTCGAAAAAAGCCGCCCGCTTGTGTGGTGAAAAGCCAGGTGTTTTTGTCGCCCTGGCCCGTCGCGGGGCTGTAAAGGAAGAAGACCGCCATTCCATACCCACCCGCCGAACCGGCCGGAGGATCGTGAACGATCCAGGTGTCGCCACCGTTCTTGCTCTCCAAAATTCCGCAATGGTTGGAGCCGTTCCACGGCGAATGGAAGCTGACCAGGACATGTTTAAAGTCCGTCGGATCCACCGCAATCGAATACAGGTCTCGCGTTCCCACCGGTTTCTGCGTCACCGCGGCAAAGCCAGGTGGCATGGTCCAGGTGTTCCCGCCATCAGAGGAGACCCAGAACCCCAGCGTAGCGCCCCTGACGCCATCGACGCAGTACAGATGGTTCGAGCGATGCGGATCGACGACCACATGCACGGGCTCATCGAGGTTTCCAACCTTCTTCCAGTCGGAGCCTCCATCCGTGCTTTTATACAGACCTCCCTGAGCAACGTCGTAAGCGCACACGCCGAGGTAGAGGGTGTTCGGGTGAGCAGGATCCAGAGCCATGCCCTGACAAAAGACATGGTTGGCGGCGGTCATGGTGACGCCCGCCGGGGTGATATTTTTCCAGAG
>JBBRKX010000137.1:0-8775 GCA_038231675.1 Chthonomonadales bacterium
CGCTCTGATGTCGAGTCTGTCCAAGCCTTCGAATGCAATTTTGGACAAAACTCGGTTTGCGCTCGATCTTGGCTACGCATTTTTTGCATTTCATCACTGGGTCTATAACCCATACAAGGCGGGTGCGTTTGCATCCGGGCAGCCTGGCAGGACCAAGGCGTTGATCAAAGGCGGGGTTGCGACCCTGTTTGCCGTTCATGAAATAAATAAAGCGGACAAGCTCGCTCACAGCAGCAAGAGCCCGTTGCTGCAACGACTTGCGGGCACTCTGGACAATATGACGTCCAGCTTTAGCTCGCTCGGGCAGAAGCTGAAGAGCGGCAATTTCAATCCTGCCGACGTGGAGTCCGCCAATAAAACGGTCGGCACCGTTGGATCCGCATCCGCTGCAGCTGGTGCGCCGATCACGGAAAGGGCCGCTCCTGGCATGTAGTCCACCCGTTCGCCTTTTCGCATTTTAAATTGCCTGCCGGAAGAAGCAATTATTCTTCCGGCAGGCTCGACTTTGTTACGTAGAGTAATTATCCTCGGACACAATGTAACTTACCAGAGTAGTTCGAACAGACCTTTCCCCGTACTTGCGTCGTGGTTCTGCTGTGCCCGCTGCGCTTCCTCAGTAGATATTCGTGCCTCATCTATCGTGCCGCGCGTGCCTCGTGCGCCGCGGGTTTCCTCATCCTGACTCTCCTCGATCCGCTGTAATGCCCGATTGCCAGCATCGTAAAGAGCGTAACCTGCATGGTCTTGCTCGTATGCCAGACGCGCCGCCGGCAGTAGAATACGGGCATCTGTTGCCGACAAGGCCTGCATCTTGCCGGCCAACATGAGCGCGGCCTCATTCATCGCCAGTTGGTGCCGGGAAGCATCGAAAGCCAATATATTAGTGAGTTTAAGGCCGCTGAACTCGGGATATGGGGTACTGATCAACGCGGCAACTATCCTATCGATATCCGCTTCGAAAGGAACCATGGCATGAGAGACATATGTCTCTTTCCACACGCGGGCCAGCGTTTCCACGGTGTCGGCGGCATGGCCGGTCTGTCGTAGTGCTTGCAGGCACAGCAAAATGCGTAGATGGCTGGTGGGATAACGTGTCCAATCGGCGGCGCTGCGACTCTGCCGTGCAACGTATAATGGATCGATGGCGAGGAACTCCATCAGGCTGCTGACAAAGGCGGGCCCACTCGCCAGCACCCCGTACAGGTCGGCGAAAACTTCGCTGAGCCATGCCTGCCAGGCGCCGAGACGATCAGAGGGCAGATTGCAAGTTTGCAAGAGCGCTTGCAGACGAGCGGTCAAGCAAAAATCACATTCTACGCAATGCCCGACCTCATGCCCAATAATCAGCATATCGGGCAAATACTGCGCCTGAAACCAGGGGATGCCTATAATGGGAACCGGAAGCCGCTGGAGAGCATCGTTTAACGAAGGCGTGTGTGGCGACTCGCCTGGAAGGTCCGCCAGTTGATAGGCACGGTCTCGCGGCTGAGCGAACGGACTGGCAACGCCGTTGAAGAAGACCAGTGGTGGCTCCTTACAAGCTTCAGGCGGCAAATGGGCAACGGATACGCAGGCGCGCACCGGCTGATAGCACTCCCAGGCAAACTGGTCGGCGGCAATGAGGGACGCACGAAACCAGGTTACCTGACGCAGCGCGAGTTTACTGCGAAAAAACTCCCACAAGCGGTGCGCCTCCAAAATCATCCGCTCCAGACGGCGGCAATCCTTTAGCATGGCGATAGCATCGCCTTCAGAAGGAAACTCTGCACGAACCTGTGTTTGAAAACCGTTCAGAAGCGTTCGCAGCCGGCAAATTTGAGTATAGTGCTTTCGCAATGGCTGTTGCGCTTTGCTGCGCTTCAACCAATCGTCGAGTTCTTGCGACAGGCTATCCAGCTTGTGCGTGAGTTCGATGCGTTTACGTTCGGCCAGCTGCATATATCCCCTCCGATGGAGCAGGTCTCCGTTTTTACTCAGGATACAGATGGTTCTCCGGATTCTGGGTAAACAAGGCGACACCTCGCGACGCTATGGCTTCGATCCCATCAAAATCCTGCGCGTTTGGCGACATCGCCCGCAATTCATTCGCGATCTCGCCCACGGAATGCCCATCGCCGATACTACCGATCAGCCGATCGATCATCCGCTGGCTCTGGTACGGCTCCGCGAGGCCAATGCCCAATACGGAAACGCCGGGCAACATATTAAAGAGTGTGGCGGCAAAGGCATTTCGCAATAAGAGCTGGCGCACCTGTTCCGTCTCGCCTGGCGGAGTCAGCACGTCCAAAATAACCAGAGCGCACGAGCCAGGCTCATTATTCTGTATGAGCCAGCTGAGTAGCGATGCGGAGAAGATCCCGGGAGCGCCACTTTGGTCCGGCAAGGCTTCCTTAGACGCTCTTTCCTCCGAGGCCTCTTCGATATCACGAGCGAAATCTAAATAAATGCCTATGGACGGCGACTCTTTGAGCGTTGCCACGAGATGCACTATGGAAGGCCGTTGTGCCGCCATCGCTTGCTGTATTGCTTCTGCCCCTGGGTCCGTCAACGTTTCCACACGCATTTTTCGGTTTCGATACATGTTCTCAACCGTGTCCCGCTCATTATATCCGCGCATTTGACTCTTGCGTTGCGCCGCACCGGGCTGCAGCACCAGTACGCCGGGCGTCCTCCCATCAGACGGGCGTTGTACCGATGCATAGGGCTCTTGCGCCCCGCCTCGATAGAGATAGCGCCCCCCTGCGAGCATAACCTTTCCGTCTTCTCCCTGAGCCAATCGCGCCAGCATTTCCCACGGTATCGCGCTCAGTTGGTCACCGCGCATGTCCAGACGGACGTCGGGCGCGCGGGTTGTTCCCCGAGTCGTCTTTACCGCCTCCGTCAGATGCTCCTTAAGCGACAATAAGTGGGGCAAGGCGTTCTGGGAATATTTCAGGTTCTCCCGAACGCACCTAATGAGGGTATAGGAAATCACTCTGTCTGCATCGTGGGCGTACAGGGCAGCCACAAGGGGATTTTCGGCGGAGGTCACGAGCAACTTTTCGGCAGGTTGACCGGGCAGAGTACACGCGCTCGTAACGGCATCCGGAAGAGTCCATTCCGCCCGAAACATAACATCGCTCGTTATATCGGTGGATGGGAAAACGACGTCAGGCGCACTCTGCTCGACAGCCGCATCCCTTTCCGCCTGCTTCATCACGGATGGATCGTCCGCTTGCGCGGTAATCTCATATTCAATCCATGCCACAAGCTGCGGATTTTTCAGGCTTTGAGCCACCTGTCGGGCGCTCTGGATGGCAAGGTGCGCCTCCCCGTACCGTGCCCGACGCATCTCGGCGACAAACCGCTGCGCGTACGCCCGCGCCTGCCCCTGGTTTACGATTTTCTCCTGCTGCAACGCCTTCTCTGCATCGTCCATGATCGTAAGCAGTGTCATTTTACCGACCGCATCATCCTGCCCATTAAGGGCCCGTGTGGCAACGATCACAAGGGCTACCCCGTACAAAGTGGGAAATTCCGATAGGTGTGTATACAGGCGTTCCGGAGCCGCCCACTCCGGCAAAACGGTTCCTTCCTTTGTTGGATTGAGACGATCCCACAAAACTAACGCCGGAAACAGAATGGTTTTCTCCGCGCTCGTTTCAACGCGATCAAGGATCATTGCCAGAAAGGAACGCGCCCGATCGCGCTCGCCGCAGACCCGGCAAACCTCGATTGTCGTAAGCGCAAGCGGAAAGGGAAGCACTTCAATATCTGATTCGATCCTCTCCTGCAATTGTCTCCGTAATAGCGCGCTTGTGCCGGATAATATCGGGCAGAAGCGTAAATCTTCCAGCAATGCCAGGCATGCAACGGGGTTTCCCACGCCTTCCAGCGCGGCCAGCAACAGTGCAAAATAATGGTCTGGGTCTGCTGCGGGGCTGATATGCTTATCGGAGGAGTCAGCGGCCAAGGCGATCACACCCCACAGCGCAGCCAGAGCGGTCAGGCGCGGCGACCTTTGAATGCGCGGGGTGGCGAGCAGGATATCGACGCGCACCAGCGCTTCGGCGGTTTTTTCATTCCGCCACAGCCATTCGACTTCTAAAAGCGCTAGGCCCAGTTCCGTTTCGATTTCGTCGGGGGTCGGGGCGGAAAAGGGCGTTCCGGCGCGCAGAATGCGCTCCGCTTGCTGCCAGAAATCAGCAAAGCGGCCAAAGTCAGCCACCTCCTGCAGGTACAGGCGCAGCAGGTACAATAGACAGCGTGCGCCTCCGTAGCTATCCCCTATCGCCTGGTAATGCGTACGCGCCTGTTCCAGCGCCTTCACCGATTCGCCATAAGCCTTCTGCTGCGCAAAGGCCCGTCCCCATGTTTCTAAAACGTCCCCGCTCAATGCATGATATTGTGCGGCGGGCAGGGTATTGGCTCTTTCCGACAACAACACATTCATGGCGTGCATCCATGTCAATGCCGTTCCAGGCTCGTGATATGCGACGCGAACGCGACCCGCCACAAGGAAACAACGCACGTTTTCCGTCAGAACATCGACCTCGGTCTCGCCCCAGGTGGACGGCAACATCCCTTCCGCCAGGCTGCGCGCCGCATCCCACTCACCGACTTTCAAGTGCAGTTCAACCTGACGGCGCAGTTCGTTACGAGCAGACAAATCGGAACTTAATGAAATGATATCGGTTGTCTTTTCAGACATTGTCCGTGCCTTGGCATATTGTTCCGTCAGCGTATAAAGGTGGGTCAGCTGTTCCCGCACGGCATTGACCAAAACGTGCTGAGAGGGACCGGCGAGCATCTCGATCATCTCGTTAATGAATATCGCCTTGATGGAATCGCTCTCACGGGCATAGGCGGCGGCATAAACAGCAAGCAGCGGAAGCGCGGCGCTCTGGTCCGACAATAGCGTGGACGCGCCCTTCGCCGGCGGCATTATCGACCCTAGCCAGGGCGACACCAGCCCTGCCACGGCGGATACGCCGGAAAGAATGGGCGCCCAGGAACTGGTGACGCCCAGTGCGGCCTTTATGACTTTTTTAGCGGCGCCCGCGTCGCCTTCGCGCAACAGCAGAGTGGCGTGCAGTCGCGCCTTTTCCACGGAGGATATCGCTTTCGTTTTCCCCTGGGGTTCGAGCCCAGTGGCGCGATCGAAGGCATTGCGCGCCTCGTTCCAGTCCCGTGCGTCGTTTGGGGCGGCCGCAAAGGCCGCATGGTCGAGCCAGGATTGCGTTAGCAGATAGTTGGCTTCAATTAGCGTCTCCAAAGATATCAGGGACGAACCGTCCTGTCGCGTGCGCGGCTGTCCCGCGCCGTCCACGTATTCCGGTCCTACCACTTCACGCAGCAGCGAACGCAGGGAGTCCGTTTGTCCTGATTGTCGCGCCGCTTCCACTTGTTTTCGCCAGAAGTCTTCCGCGCCTTTGCCTTCGCCCTGAAAATGGTGGTAAATTGCTTCTCGCATCCAGCGGTCCCTCTGCGCCCCATCGGTCTCCGCCAGTCGCTCGTAGTAGACCGCCGCGTCACGATGGAGAAGGGAGAAGACGTTCTGCGCTTGCAGCAGGCGGCGCATGGGATTCACCACATCGGGATGAAAGGCCAGTGCGCTGGTGTCCACCGCGTCGGGCCAGACCCAGGAGTACTGCCCGGCATAACGGTTCAAGATGTCCCATAGAGCATGCAGATCAATAAGATCTGCGGGCGAACTCAGCGCATCGATCGGAAACTTACCGCGCTTTTGCACCGGCACATTGTCCTGGCGCGGATCGTCGTGGACAGAACGGCCAGACATGGCTTCGCGCAAATGCGGAACCATGATCGTTTCCACGAAACCAAAGGTCAGGCGACGCGGAACCACCCCATAGCGCAGCAGCCAGCGGACCTGGGGGTTGTCGATGCGCTCCACGACGCGCTCGATCAGATAGGCGACATCGACATCCTTACCGTAGTCGCGTATATCCTCTGCCGTTAGTGCGGGGTTCGAGCGCAAGATTTCGGCGAACAACGTTAACTTGAAGGGGTTCGCGCCCGCCGGCGCCTCTGCGCCCATCCCGGTCGCCTTGTCCAGCGGCAGGCTGTCAGCGGATGCAATCACGGCTTCCAGCGTTTCGCCGGTGGGGAGTCCCCGTTTTTCCGTCAGGTATGCGCGGGCTTCGGCAGGCGTAAACGGCGTTACGGTCAAATCCTGTGTACCGAGCCCAAGAAGCGCATCGACCTCGCGCGCCTTCTCTCGTATGTCATTGCGGCCCGAAAGGATGAGTACAAAATTGGGATACATGGCATGCAAAGCGATCAGCGGCTCCAGCACGGCCGCCAGGTTGGCGGGCGGACGCATCAAAACCTGTTCCAGTGTATCCAGAACGATGACCAACGGCTGCGTCAAGTGTGCGTCATGCAATGTGTCCACAAATCGCGGTAACACACTCTGCCACGTAAGCGACGTTCCACCCGTCCCTGACTTCTCTTGCTGGTCCACGATGTTGTGATGGTCACGCAGTTCTTGCAGCAATTCCACAAAGGGCGCATTCGGCATCTGTATATTGAACTGTTCCACGAGCCGATAAAGCAGCATCCACGGGTATTGCGTGATTTTGAAGTGCGCTTCTTTGTCGAAATCGATCAGCGCGCACGGAATGCGGTTTGGCTCGAGGACGCAGTAGCGTGCGATCAGCCAGCGGATAAACGAACTCTTGCCCATCCCCCCGGGCGCATGAAGATACAATACCCACGTCATTTGCGGCACGGATAACTTCCGAGTTGCCAACAGGGAAATAAACGCAGTCTCCAGCGTTTCGCGCCGGTAATAATGCGTGGTGCGGTCATATTCCTCTGTCCAGAAACCGCGCGTCTGGCGGTATACTACGCAATCTTTACAAAGCATGTCGAGGCCGCTCGAAAGTAAGTTGCGGCGCTGCTCCAGAATGTGAATCAGGTCGCTGCATCGGCCCAAACGAAAGGCCACATCTGCCTCCGCGTATAGCCGACGAAACATCGTTTCGGCCTCGTCCGGAGACGCCGCGATGAGATGATATAAGCAGTCCAATTCGGCCATCGTTCCCAAACCGCGATAGTAGTCGGCAAGGCGGAGGCTGAACGCCGCCAAGGGGGGAGGAATGGAAGCGCGGTCCAACGTGGCTCCCCCCGGTTCTTCCGTCAACCATTGTTCGAACAGCGCTTCGCGCAAATCGTCACGGACGCGATACATACCGGGCGTCCCGGCAAGTGGCTCGATCGCATCGTTCTCCATAAGGCGGTCGAACGGCACACTGTCAGCGTCACCTTCCGCCACGCCATCGCGCAGGACAGCATCCATGAGGGGCGCGTCAATGGCACGCACGGCGGCGCATCGCTTTAGCAATTCGCGCTCGGCCTCCGATAGATCCGCCTGTGTTATTTCGGCATACAGAGCCGTCAGATCGTGTTCGCTGCTCATTGCGTGGAGCCGGGCCGTGATTTCTTGAAGCGAGAGTTTCATGGTCGCGTCAATTCTAAGAGACCTTTTATCTTAGGAAACACGTTCTCAGGCTCCCAGTCTCTTTGTCCGACGAATTCCGCCATCGTCTTCACTATCTCTTCTTGACGTTTGGAAAGGGGATGCCAGTAGTAGCGACTGAACTCCAGGAGCGCCAATTCGGTCTCGTCCTTACGAAATAATCCTAATTTCTTTATCTCGACCTCAGGCAGATGTTCCAGGCAGGTGAGATTGAAGGCCGTGTATTGGTCTGCCGTCGTCACCAACATCAAGCGCAGACCTGAACTTGGATCGTTCAGGATCGGCGCGATTAGTTCCGGCAGCAAATAGAGGCGAAAGTGCTCCTCCCGAATCTTCAATTGGTCTAGCCCGATTAACAAGGGTTTGTTCCCCATCAAGCGGGCGGCTTCTTCCAACGCACGGCCGAACGCACGGCATAGGCTCCGCTCCGTTCCCTCCGGTAGGCCGTCGCGCCAGCCTTCCTTGTTATCGATGATCTCACCGTCCGGAATCGGTGTGCTGCCCGGTTCCTCCCCGCGCAATCGTTGGTTGAGTTGCCAATTGAACTCTCGAAACGCCTGTGAGGGAAGTCCGGCCAGCGGAGCCGTAGAGATGCCATCGCCGTCCCGAATGCGCCGCAGGACCTCGATGTAGTTCTTTTCGCCCTCATGATCATTCTTTTCCACACGCACGTAGTGCAAATTATGACCCCGATAAGCGCATGCTTCCAGGCACCAGTGCGCAAGCGCTGACTTTCCAGCCTTTTTCGCTCCGGTAATGAGCAGCAACCGCTTGGGAAGGTGCGAAAACATCTGTGGATCCACGCACCTCCAGGCCTCCCGCCGCAGGGTGCGACGGTTGATGAACCCCTTGATCGCCTGGAATTCCGTAATCTGTTCTACCTTCGAGCGCGCAGCTTCGAAATCCGTAAATTGCATGGGTAGAACGTGCTCCGGCGGCACGCGCAGGCGCAGGGTTGGAAGGGCCCAATCACGCTCTTTAAGACCGTTGAAGTCAATTACCGCCTTCCGGGCCTTTCCCAGAGCGACGTCTACAGGTCTGCCCGCCGCCAACGCATCATAAAACGCAGCGGCGAGATTCTCGGCCGCCTGCCCGTCGATGTCGCCCTGCATCGCGAGCACTCCGAGCGCACCCAGCCTATAGAATGCATCACTCAATGCATAGGCTTCCGGCTGGTTCATGGGGTCACTGGATCGACAGCAGTTCAGAAATACGAAACGCGGCTTCCAAACTCCCGCTAAGACCCCGATGGTAGCAACGTCCCATGGACGTTCTGTGCGGGTTGTTTCATCATA
>JBBRKX010000138.1:0-8742 GCA_038231675.1 Chthonomonadales bacterium
AGCCCTTCCTGTCCACAGACCTTGCGCAGGCCCTGAAAGTGCATCCACGCATCCAGGTCCGCCAGGCGATCCAGACGCAATGCAAGCCAGGCCCGGATGGACGCCACGGGCGCTTCGGCAAACGGCCTGTCGTCGATCCGAAGCGGTGAGGAAAAGAGCTGATTCAGAAAAACCGCTTCTTCGTCGATGCGCTGACGTGCGGATCGTAACGCGGCCAGACGCTCGGGCGCCTGATTCGCTCCGGGGTTCTGCCCGCAAGCGACGGCCACAAACAGAGCGGGCGGCGTTTCTCCAAACCAATCCATGACCTGCCCGGTCCAATCGAGCGCGGCCAGCACGTTTTCCCAGGGTGTGTTCATCCCCGTGAACAGATGCCCGAACTCCGCCCGCAACTCTTCGGCATGCGCCTGCACGTCCGCCTCGATCTGGATCAGCGCCCGCGCCTCCCGCAAATCCTCGGTCACCTCCGCGACCGACCGTAGGGGCAGTCCAGGCTGGTTTTGGCGGCAGGTCCGCACGGTATCCCAGGCGTTCAGGAAGTCTTGCAGGGTTGCCGCGAGTTCTGCTATCCACGCCTTGAGTCCCGTCAGATCGGCTTCGCGTAACGCGCGAGTGGTAAAGGGCAGCCCTTGCAGCGACAGAACGCGCTGCAGGCCCGTCAACTCCTCTTCCAGGCGCGTCCATTCCGATCGCACGATTGCGCCCTGCTCCGCGACCGAAGTTATTGCCGATCCGGATTCGATAAGCAGTCTTTTTGTCGCTTCGGGAAGGCGCTCTTCGCCGACACAGTCCACCAGCCCGCGCGTGGTTTCGAGGGCTTGCGAGATTTCCGGCCAGGGAGTGTCCAGCCCCCGATAGTGCCGGCCGAAAGCGCCGCCATGCTCGGAGGCGTGCCGCTCGATCCACTGTTTGCGCTCCAGCATCTGACGCGCCATTTTTATATCCCGAGTGGCTTCGTCGAAGGAGAGGCTGCCGTTGTTCTTGCGTTCGGCTCGCAGCAGCTTGAGATCGCGGTAGTAACCCGGATTCACCAGGCGCAACAGCCCGGTATACGCGCCGGTGAACCGTTGGTGCAGGCCCGCGATGTCCAGGGAAAACAATGTCTCCTGATACCGCGCTTTGATCTGCGCCTGCTCTTCGCGGTAGGCGGCATAGTAGGGCCCGGCTTCGTCCGCGTGGGCTTTGAGTTCGATCATCCGGGCCCGCGAAAACCAGTCGGCAAGCGGTTTGGGGTCCCGCGCGATGTATTCGGCGGCCTGACACATCTGCGCGATACCTGCCGGCTGGGTGGGCGTTTCCAGGCCGCTGCTTGCGGCCAGCGATGGCAGGCTTTTCTCCAGCCGCTCCAACCCCTGGGCAATGTGGGTCAGATTCGCTTGCAGGGGATCCCGTTGCGCCACCAGGATGTCCGCTGACTGCGCGGAGCCGGGGAGCACGCGATCCAAAAGCGGTTTCGGCTGCGTGGTAAGGCGAAGAAGAATATCATTGTGAGAGAGGGCAAACAGGGTCGGTTCGTACGTTTGCAGCAGTGCGAGGCGGCGTTGGTGATAATCGCTGAAGCGCGCCTGATACTGCTTTGCCGCCGTGATGAGCGGCGCGGGCGCGTTTGGCAAGAACCAGGACGCCGGAGGCCGGGGCGTCTGGGCCACCAACGCCGCAAGGGAAGTGAGGCGATCGATTGTCATGAGGTGAGTGGGCTGCGGAACTCCGCACAATAGAGACAGATCGCAAGCGATCTCCTCCGCTTCGCCGAGCAGGCGGATCAAAGCTGTAAAGTGCGCCCGGATGTCCGCCTTTATCTGGTTGGGTTGGTAGTCCGCGATTTGAACGCCAAACCAGGGGTGCTGCGTATAAGAGGCGATGACATCCTGCACGCCGGCCAGTTCCGCGAGGATGCCATTTATGCGCGTCAGCTCGCCTTGCGTAATCGTTTCCACCCGGGCAAAGTCGAACGGAAAGTCCGGCGCGGCATGCAAACCCGCCAGTTTTCCGTGCACCTGGTAGGCAGTGAGGTTCAGGGGCGCCTGGGAGGTATGGAGCGCGAGCACATACGCGTTCAACCGCTCCCTCAACTGCGAGAACTCGGAGAAATCGGTTCCTCCTGACCCAGCAGGGCGGCGGGCAGGCTCCAACGCGCGTCCCAACTGCTGGATCACCGCCTTTTTATTGGCTTTATGGCTGTGCGCTTGCAGGCAGAACTCGCCGAGTCCTCTCTCCGCCAGACGTCGATAGACGACTTCCAGCGCCGCCATCTTTTCGCTGACGAACAACACCTTCTTGTGTTCCGAAAGCCGCTCGGCGATGATGTTGGCGATGGTCTGGCTTTTTCCCGTGCCGGGCGGGCCCTGCAGGATCAAACTGACGCCGCGTTTGGCCGCCTCGATCGCCTCCTGCTGGCTCGAGTCGGCGTCGAGGATCTGAAATGTGTCGATGGGCGCCACCATGCGATCCAGGTCTTCGCCGGAAGGCAGGTCTTCCGGAATAAGTGGAAGGGTAGAAGGATCTCCCGCCAGGGCTCGAACAATCGGATGCGCGAGCGCAAGGCCGGCATGCGCCTCCATGTCTTTGTACATGCTCAGTTTGTGAAACGAAAACAGACCTAAATGAACTTCCGGCACGACCGACCACTTAGGCTGACTGCTGATCGCCTCTTCTACTTGCCGAAAGTAGGCGTCCAATACCATATCCTCCGTGTCCGGCAACTCCGGTAAGGCGAGACCAAAGTTCATGGCGAGAACGTGCAGCAACGTGGGGTTGATGGCGATCTCATCTTCAAACAGAGTGATATGGTAGTTCGACCGACTGGACTCCTGCACGAGTTCCACCGGCACGAGCAGGAGCGGAGAGAGAATGCGAAGATCGCTGTCGGCCGCCTCCGTCCATTCCAGAAAACCAAAGGCCAGGAAGAGCGTCACGATCCCCTGCTCTTGGAGCGATGTGCGGCTCTTCTGGCGCAGCGCATAGAGCGTATGCAACAGACGTTTATCCAGTAAATTCGAGCGCACTTCATCCGCGCGTAAGGGAGGCGGCGCAGGCGGGAGCGCGGCGATCTCGCTTCCATCCTCCAGGGTAGGCAACGTCGCTTCAGAGTTTAACGGAAGAAAATCGGCATCAGGCTCCAACGGGTAGAACTGGACCGACTGCTCTTTCATTACCAGACGCTCATAGAGATCTTGTAAGGGAGGTTCGATGATCTGCACCGTACTGGTCTGAGTCGATTTGAAGTAGAGCAGTCGATTGCGTTTTGACGTGTCGATTAACTGCGTTTTCCAATATTCTAAACGCCTGTTAAGGCGGTCTGAGGAAATCATATATTTTTGCCTGTACTGTTAAAATGAGCGCGTCAAAATCCAGGGCCTACTTCCGCGGATAAATTCGGATCGTGGGCATGATGTAGAGAATGTCGTCGGGCACGATGGGCCCGAACTTCGGAAGCCCGATAATGGATACGGCGTGCGAGTACTCCCTTGGATGTGGCGGAAGCGCGGCGACAAAGTCCACGGCGGCCGGGATCCGCAGACGCTCGACCTCATGCATCGTCTCTATGTTCGAGATCACGACGTAGTCCGGCGGAGGCGTGAGCACCGACGGATCCCATTCCGTCGCCGGGATCCGCAGCTGAAAGCGCGTGGTGTCGGGCTCGGCGCGCCTGCGCATGGCGGGTACGGGCGACGAGAACCAGGGCGAGAGCGGGGGAGAAAAGAACCAGGGGATCTTGGCGAAAGCGATGGATGCCCCCTGCGGCGCGGTTCGCTCCAGGTAGTCGCCCGCGAGGTCGCGCGGGTCGGGCATCGCCATCAGCCGAACCAGCGACACGGTATAGGCCGCGGTCAGCGCCACTACGATTCCCCCCGCGCCAAGCCAGACACGGCTGTGACGCGGCAGTCGTCCGCACTCCGCACAGAGACGTCCGACGAGCACACAGAGCACGGGGAAAAGCGGGATCATGTACCGTGCAAATCGTACGGCGGAGAGGCCGGTCGCCAGGTAGTAAACCAGAAAGAAAGCGAGCAGTATCCCATCCTCGCGGGTGCGACAGCGCAACGCCCTCAGAACGCCCGCGCCAGCCGCCAGAAGCAATGACGGACCGAGCCCGAACAGCAAAGAGATACGCAGGTGATACCACCAGCCAGGCCCTGTTGCTACAAACAGCGGTCCATGGCCCTGCCGGGAATGCACGAAAAGCTCATAATACAGGCCCGAACCAGGGTATGCGCCGTTCCAAAAGGCATTCCAATTGATCAAAGGGCCGGGGCACGCGATAAGAAACGTTAGGCAACTCACTGCGACCAGCCCCGCGAGGTGCGCGAAGAGCCGGCCCTTCTTTTCCTCCTTCAGCACGAGGGCAACCATGGGAGCGATCACGACCGCGCCGGCCGTATACTTGGTGCCTGCGGCAAGCCCGACCCAGACGCCCGCGCCCACCACTTGTTTCCATCCCCGATTCTCCTCAAGGCGGATAGACCATAGCAGGGCAAGCGTTACGAAGAGCGTCGCGGGAACATCCACGGTAAGGAAATGCGCATGCACCACGGCAAGCGGCGCGATGGCGTACAGCAGCGCGGAGAAAAGACCGGCGGCACTCCCGAAACAGCGGCGGCCAAGGCCAAACACGACTGGAATTGTCAGCGTTCCCATAAGGGCGGTCACCAGACGACCCATGAGGAAGAGACCCGCCTGCTCGGGCGCCTGGTTCTGCATCTGCACGATTTGCGGAGCGTCCGGAGCCGTGGGAGCGGTAGGAACGACTCCATACCCTTTGCCGACAACCTCCGCAATGCTCACGAGATAGAAGTAAAACGCCCCGTAGCTGTAAAAACCGATGTCCAGATTGCCATGCGGAATGTCCGCAGCCATGGCCGCACTGAGGTTGATCCGCTCATCCGGATGGTACGTCGCGAGGGGATGCCGTTTGTCCGGCAGGCTCCAGCCAATGCCCCACAAACGGAGCCCAATGCCCAGCGCCACGATAAGCACGAGAAACAGATTCGTCTGGAAAGGCCGGCGGTTTGCAGGCGTCTTCGCTTCTTGTTGGGCGCCTTCCGGGGGAACCATGGCGTTGGCAGCATCTTTCTCTGAAAAGACATTTTTATGTCGAATGGGGGGTTCGGAGGATTTAGCGGTCCGCATGGACCGGGATCGCCTTTAATGGGCGAGCCCATGGAGCGAACCATGCGGCATAGGCGATGCCGCCAATTAAGACCACAAGAAAGCCGACACGATAGAGAAACCGACGGCCCGCACGCTTGCGTCTTTCCTTCAGTGGCGAAAGAGTCATGGTCACCTCTCCAATCCCAGCAGTTCGAGCAGATAGCGCGCTCCAAGTTTGTCCAGGGGTTCGTTATTATTCCCACATTTGGGCGACTGTACGCAAGAGGGGCAGCCATCCGAACAGGGACAATCCGCGATCACGGCATGCGTCGCGCGAAGCAACTCTTCCGCCGTGTGAAAATTGGACTCGGCGATGCCCACGCCTCCGGGATAAGCGTCGTACAGGAAAATCGTCGGAAGGGCCGTATCGGCGTGTTCCGGATTGGATACGCCGCCCACGTCCCAGCGGTCGCACGTGGCGAGCAGAGGCATCATGCCGATGGTGGCATGCTCCACGGCATGGATGCTGCCGCCCAGATCTCCGCCTTCCATTTCCAGGTTCCTTGCCGTTTCGGCTGGAACCGTGAACCAGAAGGCCTCGGTTTCGAAGGTCTGCTCCGGAAGTTCCAGATCCACGATGTCCAGGACGTTGTCGCTGAAGAGCTGCTTGCGTCGATAGCCCATCACCTGGTTCGTCACGACCACATCCCCGAAATGGGCGCTCGTGCGTCCGAGGGAGCGCGTGGCGCGTGTATCGAGGATAAGGATATGCGAGTTTTCATGCGCCTCCGTATAGTAGTCCGCTTCCACCGGGCGCACATAGGCCGTACAGCCGGGGATATCCAGCTTTTCCACGAGATAGGTTTCGCCCCGGTGGAGATAGATCGCGCCTGCATGCACGGTCTTGAAAGCGATGTTCCCTTCCACGGTGCCGAGCAGCCGTTCGCCCTGTTCCGTGTCGAGAATACGAAAGGTGATATCCGATGCGGACCGGATGTTGACCCCGGCGGCGGGATACGTTCCGCCGGCGAAATACCATCGGCCATGCCGCGCGATGACCTTATGCTCCTCCACAAGCGAGTCAAGAGCGGCCCGCGCGTTTGGACCGAAGCGAACCAAATCTTCCGGGACAAGCGCACGTTCATAACAGGCGCACAACAGATGCTTCGCGAGGATGCGACGGTTGTTGGGATCGACGATGGCGCGTTCGTGCGGTCGCCCGAAGAAGTATTCCGGATGGCGCATCAGGAACTGATCGAGCGGATTGTCGAAGGCGACAAGGATCGCCAGAGCCTCTTCTCCTCCCCGCCCGGCCCGGCCCGCCTGCTGCCATGTGCTGGCGATGGTCCCCGGATAACCCGTGAGGACGGTGGCGTCCAGGCCTCCGACATCGACGCCTAGCTCCAGGGCATTTGTCGCCGTGACGCCGATCAATCGACCGTTGAACAGCCCCTGCTCGATGGACCTGCGTTCCTGGGCCGTATAGCCGGAGCGATACGACATGATGCGCGGCGAAAGGTGCGGGTCATGGCGCGCGAAGTCGCTGCGGGCATAGCGGAGGATAAGCTCGGCGCTTTTGCGGGCCCGCGTGAAGGTGATGTTGCGGACATTATGGCGCACGAGGTCCGTGAAAAGCGAGGTCGCCTCGATGTGCGGGCTGCGCCGCGCCGACTGGCTTTCGTCCAGGAAAGGCGGGTTCCAGAATACGAACGTTCTGCGGCCCGAGGGCGCGCCGTTTTCGTTGATCACGATAGGGCGATGCACGCCTGTAAGGCGTTCCGTGAGTTCCTCCGGGTTCGCGATGGTGGCCGAGCAGCAGAGGAACTGAGGATCGCTTCCGTAGTAGGCGCAGATCCGCCGTAGCCGTCGGAACACCTGGGCGACATGCGCGCCGAAGACGCCGCGATAGGTGTGCATCTCGTCCACGACCACATACTTCAGGTTTGTAAGAAACGCGCTCCACGTGGAGTGATAGGGGAGCATTCCGACATGAAGCATATCAGGATTGGTGAGCACGATATGCGCGCCGCGCTTGATGTAACGGCGCTCATCCGAGGGAGTGTCTCCGTCGTACGTAGCGAATCGCACGGTGGGGAACAGGCCGAAGTCGTTCAGTTTGCCCAATTGATCCTGTGCGAGCGCCTTGGTGGGAAACAGATAGATCGCGCGAGATGCGGAATCGCGGAGAATGGAGTCCAGAACGGGGAGGTTATAGCAGAGGGTTTTTCCGCTCGCGGTCGCCGTCACCACCGTGACATGTTCGCCATCTCTGGCCGCGTTTACCGCTTCCGCCTGGTGACTGTAGAGGCGGCTCAGCCCCTGTGCCTGAAGGCGAGCCGCCAACTCCGAAGCGAGGGGGCGCTCGAGGTCACCATACCGTGCGCCTCGCGGCGGGACATGGTGAATGTTCGCGATCTGGCCTTTATAAAACGATGCCCGCCGTAGATCCTGTAGGTAACCCTCGAAGTCCATCGATCAAACCGCGAGCGGTTTCTGCTTCGCCTTCATCCGCTCGATCATTTGGACAAGCGGGATGCTTCCGAAATACAGGAGGAGCAATGGAATGGACATCAGAGCCATGGAAATGATGTCGTTGGAAGGTGTAAGGAGACCGCCGAGCGCTGCGACCACAACGCCCCATCGCCAGTTCTTGATCAGCCCTTTGGAGGTAATCATTCCGACGAACGCACCACCGGCAAGCACGACGGGGAGCTGGAAAGCGATACCAAAGGCGGCCATCATCTTCACGAAGAAGATAATATAGTCGTTCGGATCCTGCATAAGCGCCGCGCCCGCAGGGAAATTGTCGAGATAAGAAAGGAACCAGGCCATGGCATAAAACATTGTTTCATACGCGACGAATATACCAAAAACGAGCAAAAGCACCGAAAGCGGTATCAGTAGCCGGAGCGGTTTCTTTTCCTGCGGTGTGAGCGCTGGAGCGATAAACATCGCGAACTCCCACATAATCAATGGGAGCGAGAGGATAAGGCCGAAAATCACGCTGACGCTGAGCTGGACCGTAAACGGCTCCCAGAATCCGCGAAAAACGGCGTCGGAGAGCGGAGCATTGACAGGATGCTCCCGTAGCCATAGAAGACAGTCTCGTAATTGATTGAAGTCGGCCGCCGTGACCCTATGGTCGGGGCGCATGAGCGGCGGAAGGGGGAAGATGTCCTCTTTGTTGGCGCTTACTTTGCCTTCTCCAATAGCCTTCTGGATGCGCAGTTTGTTAGTGCGCTGGATCTCTTTTTGGAGCGGGAGGTAAAGGGCACGATAAAATGGCGCGAAAAATTGGTACGAAATGATCGCCGCGACAATGACATAAAGAAGCGACCGCATCAGGCGCGTGCGCAATTCACCCAGGTGCTCGGTGAGTTCCATGCGTCTGTCGCCATGCGAGGAGACCTTGAACCGAGAATTGCCATTCGGGTCACGGAGCGGGTCCATGCTGCTTCCTTAATCCTTCGGCCGCGACGAGCGGCCCTGTCCTTCGGAGATCATACGAATGGTTGCATTATACACAACAAAGGGCGGGGGCGCAAGTTGCGCGCCCCCGCCCAGTTTAATCCACACCCGACTTCAGGGACTATTTGTGTCGGCGAACTTTGCGATGCAGGGTCGCCTTGTGATGTGTGACGGGCTTGTCCA
>JBBRKX010000139.1:0-8722 GCA_038231675.1 Chthonomonadales bacterium
CCTGCACGGCAAGGGCGCGGAAAGTCCAACTCTCGATGGTCAGCTGAGGCAACTCCACGGTGTAAGCGTCTTGAAGGTCTTTTTGTTCTAAATGTGCGCCATCGCTGCCAATCTCCGCCGTCCCGACGCTGGAGCGGGCCTGCCTGATCATGGCCTCGTAGGTGACATGACCTGCATCGAACTCGGACTTGATTTGCGGATTCTTAAGCTCAGATTTGATATAGGGGGCAAGCTCATCGTCCGTGGGAGCCACGCCCATATTTTTCGCCATCTGGTCCGCCAATTTTTCCGTCACCAGTGTCGCCATGGTAATTCCGCCTGCGTCGAGGAGAGTGTGAGCCGGAATTTGCGTAAGCCTTTGCACGCGATCTTCGAACTCCGTGTCATCGATCTCGATGCCATCCACGCGCGCAACGATCTTCCGACCATCGCAGCCGGCGAGCAAAAGTAGGCATGAGGCGCCAACGAGTATCTTGGCAAGACGACGTCGGCCAGGACCAATAAGTGAAATCAAGTCGAGGTATCTCCTTTAAACAGATCGTACCCTGTCGGTGGCGGAAGGCATCCGGCGTAGCCCTTGATGGGGGAGGATGGAGAATCTTCCGGCCATGCGCCATCGAGTTCTTACGGACGGCGCATGGCGAATTTGCCTTCATGGGTCCCGGCGCTGATTTCGCAATCCGAGAAGCGTTTCTACTTCCCCCGTGGAAAGCTGTGTGGCGGAAGCGATCGCAACCATGCTTTCACCGGCATCCGCCAGCGCATACACCCTGCGACGTCGATCGTCCGTCGGTCTTTTGGTCGTCGAACCTGACGGCGCCTGACCTACATTATCCGGGGAGAAGACAATTTCCTGCATGTGTTCCGGCTCTTCCGTGGGTTGAGTGGCGGGAATGGCGGAGGGAGGGGGGACGATATCGAGCGCGGAGCGGAATTCATCCGCGGCTAACGAATGTCGCGTGGAAGAAGGAACCGGGCGGGAAGCAATTCTATCCGCCTCCGCTTCCCGGAATATTTGGATCTCATGTTCCAGCGCCGTGAGCAACTCTCTTGCGTCACGACAGCGCGACTCGAGCTTTGACCCCGTTTGCTCCGCGGTGTTCTCAATCTCCGCCAGAAGCCCTTTGACATTCCGTTGTAGGGCTTTTACCTCGGATAGAACAGGAGTTTCCGCAGCGTGGGCAGTGAGATTGGACTTCGCCTGTTGATAGAGCGCCCAGGCGAGCACGAGAAGCAATATTTGAGCTGCCAGTACGAAAGCCTGCCAGAGGACCATGGCCTCCTCCTTACCGTTGGGATACGGCTTCCTTGAAGAGGTTATACTTACTGAAAAAGCTCTGCATCGCGTTGAAGGTAGCTCCGTAAGCGGACAATCGCCTGCGTGTGAAGCTGGTAGACCCGGGACTCGGAGATCGTAAGGATTTTGCCGATCTCTTTAAAAGTCATGCCCTCGTAATAGTATAGCGCGATGACAAGCCGTTCTCGCTCGGGCAGGCGGTCGATATCCTGACCCAATCGCCGCCGACGCTCATAGAGCTCCGCCTCCACCGAGGGAGTCGGCCCATCGTCTTGAAGCACATCGGAGAGATGAAGCGTTTCCCCCCCTTCGCTGCCAACCAGTATGTCTTCCAGCGACAGCATGGAGGTGCGCCCGGTTTCCATCAGAAGTTTACTGAACTCTTCCGAGGTCATCTTCAGCTCTTCCGCGACTTCATCCTCCGTGGCGGGGCGACCCAGTTTGACCTCCAGGTCCCGGTACGCGCGCTCCAGAACCTTGCCGCGGTCACGTATGGACCGGGGAACGAAATCGTCCTCGCGCAGCATTTCGAGAATGGCCCCGCGAATAAGAGCGATGGCGTAGGTTTCGAACTTAACCTGACGAGACGTGTCGAACTGGTCGACTGCCTTGATGAGGCCAAATGCTCCGGCGCTGACCAGATCGTCTCGCTCCATACTTGGCGGCAGATTGCTCACCACGCGCCCTGCAGTGATCTTAACCAGATAGGAGTAATGACGGATAAGTTTATCTCTTGCCTGCGCGTCCGCAACTGCCTTGAATCGGCGCCAGGTCTCCTGAATTTCGGGAGCGTCCATGATGACCACACTTCCTTAACGACCGGATCTATTTAGTTTATCATTTCGTTACCCAGGCCCTTGCGCATCAACGCATCCACGTAAGGGAGTTAAACGGCGGGATCGCCGTTCAAAGCCGATTCTTCTTCCCCGAATTGACCGCCAGATAAGAGATCGCCAACAGGCGTACCGGGCAAAATCACATCCAGGCTGGAACTTCGCGCGGACGTTGCGGCGCTTTCGGAAGTCTGCCTTGCCGAGTTATCGATAAGGGAATCAAGCAATACATAGCGGAGCACCAAACCGAATCCGGCGAAGACAAGAAAAGCCGCCGCAGCCTTGATAAGGCAGGTGCCCGGCGACGTGCCGTTTATCAAACTCAGAAACGCGACGAGCATCGCCGCGAACGAGCCCAGTATGGTTGGGAGTTGGGGCGCTATTGTGTTCACCTCAATATGTCCTTACCCCGCCGAAACATTATACCGGCAAAGAACGCGGAAGCGATTGAGCCGCCGCATAAAGTTGCACATATTGGTTGGCTGCTTTGTCCCATGAGAATCTCGTTTCAAGTGCACGCTGGATAAGGGCGCTCCAACCCGAGGGATCCTGATACAGATCGCTGGCGGACTGGATGGACTGTAGGAGAGCGTGTCCTGTATCTCCTGAAAAAAGGAATCCATTTCCCGTGTCGGGCACACCAGGGACGCATGCGGAAATGGTCTCCCGCAGACCGCCGGTAGCCCGAGCAATCGGAATGGCGCCATAGCGCATCGCGATCATCTGTGCCGTACCGCACGGTTCGTACCGCGAAGGCATCAGAAAAATGTCGCAACCCGCATAGATACGTCGCGCGAGGCACGAATCGAAACCGATGTGCGCCCGGACCTGGTCCGGATAATTTGTTTGGAGTGCCTTAAAAAAAATCTCGTAGGTCGAATCGCCGGCGCCCAGCGCGATAAGCTGCACCGGCAAATCGAACAACTGGTCCGCGATGGCTTGGATCAAGTCGATGCCCTTTTGATCCGTCAGTCGGGAAATCACCCCTATGATCATCGCGCCATCATCGTTAGGGAGCGCCAATTCAGATTGCAGCGCGGACTTGCAGCGTTTTTTTGCTTCCGGATGCGCGGCGCTGAATGAGGCCGCAATGTGTGGATCCGTTTCCGGATCGAACGCTTCGTTGTCAAGAGCATTCCGTATGCCGGACAGCCGTCCTTCTGCGGACAGCGCATACAAAAGTCCCTGGAGGCCGCAACCGAATTCCTCGGTCTGGATTTCTTCGGTGTATGTCTCGCTAACCGTGTTGACCTGATCCGAGAAGGTAAGTGCGCCCTTCATGAAGCTCCACTGGCCCCAGAACTCCAGGCCTTCCATTCGGTACAGCGGGTCCGGTAATCCGGTTAGAGGCCACGTATCACGCGGAAACGCTCCCTGGAAAGCCAGGTTGTGTATGGTAAAGAGGGATGCTATAGTGTTCATTCCCGGCGCTGACGCGGATTCGGATTTCAGAAGGACGGGAACCATGCCGGTATGCCAATCATTGCAATGCATGATGTCGGGTCGCCATCGCAAAGGGGCGAGCATGGCGAGCACGGCTCGGCAGAAGAACAAATAAGGCTCCGGCCCCATGGGATAGACACACAGCGTATTCGGATCGGTGGGCGAAGGGGCAGGAGACGCTGCATTTTCATTACCGATGAGATAGACCGGGATGTCCTCCGTCAGGGTTTGGATCGCGGCCTCTATGTCCACCGCAGCGTGTGCGAAACCCTCCGCGCTATGCGCCATGGATGCGGGCAAAAACGTTTGTTGGACCGATGCATATTCGGTCGTGCCGCCGCGCCTTGGGATAGGGATGTTGGACAGCAATTTGGTGCAGCGAAACTCGGAAGATGAGCGGTCTAATCCCGATGCCGGGATGGCGATACGCACATCGTGACCCATAGCTTTGAGCGATTTAGATAACCCACTTATCACATCCGCCATGCCCCCGACCTTCACAAAGGGGGAGACTTCGGCGGAAACCAGCAGAATTCTTAATTTATCGCCTGTCATCTCATCCTTCACATCAGAGCATATCGGAAATATTACTGTTAAAGGTGAGCACGAACGTACGAACGGCTGCCTGGCAGTTACATTAATAGGCGCCAGGCTGGCGAAATCCAAAAAAACGTTGCATGCGATTCAAGAAGCCGCCCATGCCTTCCCGTGTCAGGTCCGTGTCCGAGTAACCCAGGCGACCCGCGATGCGTGATATGGCGGTCGCGGCGGCGGACGCGGGGTGGGAGAGAACAAATGGCTGTTGTGCACGCACTGCTTTCGTCACCGCGCTGTCCTGTGGAATGAAGCCGAGCCAGTGCAATTCTACATGTAGAAATTGTTGTGCGATCTGCATCAATCTGTTCGCTACTGCTTCCGCCTCTGCTTCTGATTGTGCCATATTCACAACGAGCATCAAGCGTGCCGTGGGGTTTTCCTGGGAGACCACTTTGATCGTCGCATATGCGTCCGTGATGGCGGTGGGTTCCGGCGTCGTCAGAACGATGACTTCTTCCACCGCGCAAAGAAATGCGAGTACATTTCTGGACAAACCGGCTCCCGTGTCGATCAAGATCATATCCGCCAGATCATCGAGTTCCGTAAGGCCCTCGATAAAGGCGCGCCGACCGGATTCGTTCAGATTCGCAAGCTCTGTAATGCCCGAACCGCCCCCTATAATCTGGATCCCACCTGGCCCTGTGCAGAGCACCTCACGCAAGGTCTTTTCGCCGCGCATGACATGCTCCAGGTGAAACTGCGGAGCAATGCCGAGGATGACATGGAGGTTCGCCAACCCCAGATCGGCGTCGACAACGATGAGCCGTTGTCCGGAACGGGCCAGCGTCAAAGAAAGGTTTGTGGAAAAATTTGTCTTGCCGACGCCGCCTTTGCCGCTGGTGACGGCGACGACACGTGCATGGCGCCTGGTCGTCAAGTCGAATTTCAGTGCCGACGGGGCGAGGGAAGTGGTCATCACGGCATGGTGATCATGCCGTCGGGCATCCACCAAGGCATGCTGCGAATCACCACGATACGTTCTTAACTCGGGAGGGGACGCCGGCGTCGCCGCGACTCGATTCTCCCTATCCTCCCCATTGGGCAATGTTACGCCCGATAAAGGATGGCCGGAGTGGTCACGGCGGGCCTGGTCCACGAGAGCCCTAAGTCCCTGTGCCTGATCGGACATGGTCACACGTCTCCCCGCCAGTTAAGCAGCGTCTTACGCAATCGCCGCTCTTGGCGTATCGATGGCAGCCTCTCGGAATCGCACCAAAAGCAGTGTCTGGACAATCAAGTTGAAGGCTGCATACCCTCCTATTATCGGCAGGACAGTATAGCATAATTACCCGTATTTGAAAAGAAAAGACCGGGCTTTAAAACACCGTAGGCCGGCTGTCAGCCGGCCTACGAAGGACACAGGGTTGGGTTGGCATTCCGCCTCAGGGAGTCATCTTTGCAATCGCGGTTTTGTCTTCGCTCATCCAGGAGGGCGGGGTGAATGTGAAGTGGCTGTCTGGAAGTTCCGCGTCAAAAGCAATGTCCTTCAGTACGCTGATGGACATCACACGCGGGCCGTGTGTAGCGTCTTCGGTTTCAATCCGGAGCAGCCTGCCGGATGTAGTGTCCGTAACCAGGGTCCACTCGACTTTTCCCTGAATGGCATGCACCAGACGCTCCTCGGCGGGATCGTCGTGCTTACGCGCTAAGAGACGCCACGGCAAATCCGGCGATGGCAGTCCGAGAAGGGTCGGAAATTGAATCTGCTCCGCCGCCGTGCGATTATAGCGCTCTATGACGGGATGCATTGTCCACAGCGTTTTCCCATCCATCACGGAAGTGGCGTTCCCACTTTCGTCTACATCCTTGTCTTGTTGGCGGCCCCAGCATAATGTCTGCATTCGGTACCGATCTACGATTCCTGTTTCATTGCAACGTGCCTGTAGGGAGACCGTGTAGGTAATTTCGCTATGATCCTTGCTGTTCGTAACGGTCAAAGTGCGCGTGCCCCGATAGGTGCGTGCCGTAAGATAAGGGGCTAGCGCCGTTCGAGCTATCTCCGTTCCCTCAGGTGTGGTTCTGTTCGCGTGAGAGGCGGAGGCTCTTTGCGCCGTCGAAACGTAGGCAAGCAACAGCATTGTAAAGGCAAATTGTATCGTAAGTTTACGTAGTTCGGAAACCATTTTGGTATGTGCCTTTCCGTCGAAATCCGGCAAGGAGCGGGCGAAAGGGATGAAACAGTTAGAAGATGTGTTTTAAGTCAAATGTCCTTGCGTCTGATTTCAACAACGCGCGCGTTCGTTTAATGACAGAGGTTCGTTCATAATAGAACGGCCCAGGATGCTCCGCGTGACGTGCTTGAACGACGAGAAGAACGGGTGGTCTGTTCCTGAGAGTGGAATATTGCCAGGGCATGGAGAGAAAAATCGATTATTGTCGAAGTTGGCGTCCCAGGAGCGCCTGCTTCCCCTCCTAAATATTCGGGACAAATCGAAAAATTCCGCACATGGATTTCGGATGATGCGATGTATGCTCAGGACTTGATACGCCAATGGGCTTGTCAAAGCCGTGGTTCGTTGTCAATGACATGGGGAACAGGGCGCATAGTTCGGTAACGGTGCATTTGCCTTGACAGAAGAGCGCCGAAATAATATAATGACAGCATGGCCAAACGCATGACCGGCTCTTCCAACGCGTCCCGGATCGCCTCAAATCCCCGTTCGCGCCTCCTCGCCGACCGAAAACGTGGGCGGAAGCGAAGGAATACGTTCCTCTGCCTTGTATTTCTCGTTGCGGAAACGGCATTGGCCATTGGGCTCGTCGCTTTCGTCGCCATCTTCTGGAAATTTTCCGGTGAGCTACCTGGGGTCGAAAAACTTGCGGCGGATGTTCGCTCTCCTGTCGCCACGACAATCTGGTCCGAAGATGGTGTTTTGCTCGGCAGATTGCAAACCGAAAATCGGCAGCCAATCGAAATGGATGAGATACCGAGCAATGTAACGGATGCCACGGTGGCGATCGAAGATCATCGGTTTTATGAACACCCGGGGGTGGATATTCAGGGCATCGTTCGCGCCGTGGTGGCAAACATTTCCGGCAGCAGCCTGCGTCAGGGGGCGAGTACATTGACGCAGCAGCTTGTTCGCAACCTGGATCAGTTTGGCCTGGGGAAACAAAAGACCTTTTCCCGTAAGATCCGGGAAGTGATGATCGCGCTGAGGGTCGAACAGGTATACACCAAAAAAGAGATCCTTCAACTCTATCTCAATAACATCTATTATGGCGGCGGCGCGTATGGAATACAGGCGGCATCGAAAACCTACTTTGGGAAATCCGCGTACAAGCTGGACCTAGCAGAAGCCGCTCTCCTGGCGGGGCTACCCCAACGCCCCTCGGACTTCAGCCCATTCCAACATCATAAAGCGGCGAAAAAACGTAGAAATGAAGTGCTTCTGTCCATGCTCACCTACGGTAAAATTTCGCAGGCTGAGTATGAGAAGGCAAAGGCGGAAGAACCTCGTTTCATGCCACGACCGGAACGCAAGAATTTTGATTTCAAAGCGCCTTACTTTGTGACATACGTGCTCAAAGACCTGATGCGCCCCGATCGATACGGCTCGGAAACCGTCTACTCGGGATTGAAGATCGAGACCACTCTCAACTGGAAAATGCAAAAGCTGGCGGAGAAGATGCTGAACGCAGGCCTTGCGCACGCTGCAGGCATAGGTGCGAACCAGGGTGCGCTTATATGTCTGGATAATCATACGGGGTATATCCGCGCCATGGTGGGCGGCCGCAACTTCCACGCGGACCAATTCAACGCCGTGACGCAAGGCAGACGCCAGCCCGGGTCTTCCTTCAAAGTATTCGACTATTCCGCCGCATTCGAGGAAGGCACCACCACTTTGGAAGGCGGGTATGTGGATAAGCCCATCCCCTATCCGAATGATCCTGAAGGACGCGTGGTCAAGAACTATGAAGGCGATTACAGTTACAAGTGGGTCAGCTGCAAGTCGGCTATCGCGCACTCGTTGAATACCATTGCCGTGCAAACCGCGCGGGATGTCGGTATCAGGAAAGTGATCGAGTATGCCCACAAAATGGGCATCACGACGCCGCTGGCCCCTTACCTTCCCACGGCGCTTGGGGCATCTGCGGTTCGGCCATTGGATCTTTGTTCCGCGTACAGTGTCTTTCCCATGGGGGGGAGCCGTTGCCTGCCTATGTCGTTAGTCCGGTTGAGCGACTCCGAAGGCAGTCTTTATGAAGAACATATTCCGGAGGTCAGGACAGGCATCCTGAAGGATGAGACTGTCCGTCAGATGAATGAAGCGCTCGAAGCCGTGGTTGTGGAGGGGACCGGCACACTGGCTCGGGGAGATGAAGCGACGGGCATCGTGGACGGCGCCCGTGGCAAGACAGGAACCACCAGCGACAGCAGAGATGCCTGGTTTGCCGGATACACACCGGAACTTACGACCGTCATTTGGGTGGCGAGCGCGCACCGAAAGAGGCATGGCGGTCTACGGTATGCCCCTATGCCCGGCGGGACAGGCGGGCTGGTGTGTGCGCCCATCTGGCACGATTTCATGATCAAAGCCGTTCCGGAACA
>JBBRKX010000140.1:0-8716 GCA_038231675.1 Chthonomonadales bacterium
GATACCGCCGGGGCCAGTGAGGGTGACGAGCCGCGAGCGTCGGAGCCTCGCAATCACCTCGCTGCGTTCCTCTTCACGTCCGACCAGTTCGGTCACAGGATGCGGAAGGTATCCGGTGACGGTAGGGCTGGCGGCTTTCTTTGCAGTCTCCCTCGGAACGTCAGCCGGCGCAGCAGATCGTTGCTTGGCTTCGGACCGCAGGCGAGCATACAGCGCACTCGTCTCTCCATCAGGGAGTGCCTTCGGATCCTCCCGGAGCAGCAGGACGAACTCCCGGTAGACATGCAGCGCCGCGTTGGTGTTCCCGCTCCGCGAGAGGGCTTCCATCAGTCCACGCCGCGCGGCGTCCCACCATGGATCCAGGGACGCCGCTCGCCGATAATGGCCGCTCGCCGTTTCGTTATCCCCAGCCCCCAGCGCCGCATCCGCCAGCGTCATGAGCGCCCGCAGACAGTCCTGCTCGCGTGCAGCACGTTCCTGACCAACCCATTCCTCAGCACAACCCTCCAGCAGCGGCCCCCGATAGAGGGCCGCCGCCCGCTCCAGCGACGGGAGAGTCTTGGCAGAAATCGCTGCATCGAAGGCCAGCACATCGATCTCGATGTCGCCAAGTTCGAGTGTAAGAGTGTGGCGATGTGGCGACCTAAGCTGCCCGGCCGCGCCGTCCAGGGCTTGGCGCAGCTCGCTCAGCGCCGTCCGCAAACCGGCCAGCGCCTGCTTCGGGTCGGCATCGGGCCAGAGAGTTTCGGCCAGCCATTCGCGCTCGACGGGACGCCCGCCACGCAGCGCGAGCAGCGCCAGCAGCCACAGGGACTTGCGGGAGCGCAGGCGAGGGACAGGACGGTCCATCACCAGTACCTGCATGGGGCCGAACAGCGTGATTGTAAGCGTCGAGCCGATGGTCTCGGAGCCGGCGTCTGAGGCGGTCATGGGACAGTGTATTCCCGGCGGTAGTGCCAAAAGAACGAGAATGTTCGCCGAAATCTTTGCCGAGGCTCTGTAGCCTGACCAAAGCCTGGAATCGAGAGGCAGCGTGCTCAGAAAGTTCGGGGGCCATTTGTAATGTTCCTCCTGCACCCTGCGCAGCCCACGGAACGTTTTCTCCCTGGATGCGGAACGTTTGCCTGACGCGGAGGGGCAATAATGGTCCTGCGAGTGAAGAAGAGCACTCAACGACGGCAAGCGACCCAGCAAGCGATGCTGGAACGTGTCCCTTGCAAAGATCCATCAAGAAGCGATCGAGCTTCCCGCAACAGACGAAAGGAAATCGCGATGACAGAAGAGGAAAAGATTGCTGATCAGGGATCGCTCACCGGCACTGCCGTGAGCCGGCGCACATTACTGAATACCGCAATGGCTGCCGGATCGGGCATTGCCGCCCTCGGCCTCGCTGCTGCCGTCCAGGCTACCGGCGTGCACCAGCCCGAAGCCGATTCGGGACATGACTATCCGATGCCGAAACCGTCGGCCGCGACCGCCGAGCAGTTTTATGCCGGCGTGATCGGCCCGGCGACGCTGTCCGTCGCGGCAAGCCGCCTCGCCGTAGACAAAGCGACCGATGCCGACACCCGGCAGTTCGCCAACTTTGAACTGCGTGAGGCCATTGCCGTAACGACTGTTCTGGACAGCCTGAAAGTTCCCATTCCGCCGATAAGCGCCGGGGGGCAGGGTCTGCTGGACAAACTCATGATGACGGCTGCCGGCGCCGATTTCGACAGAACCTATATCACCGCCGAGCTGGCCAATCACGAGTTCCTGCGTGATTTAGCAGAGTCCTACCTCAAAAACGCCACCGGTCCTGCCAGGATGGAAGAGCTGTACGGCCGTCATGTGGCAACAATCGTGCTGACGGCGTTCAAAGAGCATGTCGTTCTCTCCAAGAACATTGTGCATGCCATTGGCGTGTAAGCAAGCGTCATAGGGAACAGGGTCAGCCGCCGGTGTGTCCCCACCGCACTGACCCTGTTCGGCTGCCGAGTCGATCCGGCGGCAGCATGGCTTGTGACCTCGCGTGCTTTCAATCGGCGCCTCTCAAATGGAGTGACACCAGACGACATCGTCGGGACGACACTCGAACTTTACAATGCATGAGAAATTTACAGCAGACAAAAAAGAAAAGGAACCACAATGACGACAGTGAATGCCGCTCAAACTGACAATACACTTCAAACCAAGTCGGCGACAATTTCCAGGCATGAAATGCAGCAGATCGAGCGCGCCAATGCCACCGGCCGGCAGCCGGTCGTGTTCGTCCACGGCCTCTGGCTGTTGCCCAACAGTTGGGACCGCTGGGCCGCCGTCTTTGAGGAGGCCGGCTACACCGCGCTTACCCCTGGCTGGCCTGACGACCCTGAGACCGTGGAGGAGGCGAACGAAAACCCCGAAGTCTTCGCGCACAAGACAATCGGACAGGTCACCGAGCACTTCAACGAAATCATCCAAGAGCTGACCAGAAAGCCGGTCATCATCGGCCACTCATTCGGCGGACTGCTGGCTCAGATTCTGGCCGGGCGCGGTCTGGCTTCGGTCACTGTAGCGATTGATCCTGCTCCTTTTCGGGGCGTCCTTCCGCTGCCGTTCTCTGCTTTGAAGTCGGCCTGGCCGGTGCTAGGCAACCCGGCCAACCACAACCGGGCGATCCCGCTGACGTTCGAACAGTTCCGCTTCGCCTTCGCCAACGCAATCAATGAAACGGAGGCCCGGGAGCTTTACAAGCATTTCGCCGTTCCGGCGTCGGGCGCACCGCTCTTCCAGTCGGCAGCGGCAAACCTTAATCCGTGGACAGAGGCCCAGGTGGACACCAGGAACCCAGATCGGGGGCCGTTGCTGATCATTTCCGGAGAGAAAGACAACACGGTTCCTCGGGCCATCGCCCATGCCACGTTTGAGCGGGAAGTGCGGAATATCGGCCTGACCAAGTTTGTCGAGATACCAGATCGCGGTCACGCCTTGACCATAGACAGCGGCTGGCGCGAGGTCGCCGACACGGTGCTGTCGTTCGTCCGGCAGTTTGCCTAGCGCGGCTTCACAAGACATCCTTTAACAAGCCGACCATCAACGAGAAAGCAATGAAGAAAGCAATGAAAGCAGTCCGTATTCACCAATTCGGCGGGCTTGACACCCTGACATTTGAGGAGATACCCCGTCCGGTGCCCGGTAAGGGAGAAGTGCTAGTCCACGTCCGGGCGGCGGGAGTCGGCCCATGGGACTCGCTGATCCGGCGCGGCCGGAGCGAGCTTCACCAGCCCCTGCCGCTCACGCTTGGCTCCGACCTTTCGGGTGTTGTCGAGGCAGTGGGGCCGGGCACCTCGGCCTTTCAGCCGGGCGAGGAAGTCTTCGGCGTGACGAATCCCTTGTTCATAGGTGCCTATGCAGAATATGCTGTGGCCGACGCGGGGATGATCGGGCCCAAGCCGAAAGGCCTAAGCGCCGTGGAGGCTGCATCTGTGCCGGTGGTGGCCTGTACGGCCTGGCAGATGCTGTTCGACCATGGGCAGGTGGACGCCGGGAAACGGGTGCTTGTGCAGGGCGCCGCCGGCAGCGTCGGCGCCTATGCAGTCCAGCTCGCAAAAGATGCCGGTGCTGAGGTGGTTGCGACGGCGTTCACCGATGCGGTGGATTACGTCCGCAGTTTGGGCGCAGACCGCGTTATTGACGTCACAAAGGCACGCTTTGAGGACGAAGTCAAAGAGATTGATGTCGTCCTTGACACGGTTGGCGGCGACACACTCGACCGCTCTTCCCAAGTGCTCAAGCCCGGTGGCATCCTCGTGTCCGTGGTCGCTCCGCCCGATTTGGACAAAGCCGCCCGTCGGGGCATTCGGGGCGTGTTCTTTTATGTGGCCGTCACCACGGATTGTCTGGCACAAATTGCCAGGCGGCTGGACACGGGCCGCCTCACACCGGCGGTCGGCGAGGTGCTGCCCCTTGCGGAAGCGCGCCTGGCCCACGAAATGCTAGCGGGAAAGCCGCACAAGCGAGGCAAGATTGTCTTGACTCCTAACAATCTATTGCAAAAGTAGCGGTTCCAAAAGGAGTAGCCGAACGCCGACAATGAGGGCATGACGCCACAGACACCCGAAAACCATCCGTGGAAGCCGCGCCCGAACCAGAGCCGCTGCCGACGCTCTGGAACACTCCCGACACGCTCTGGGAGCTAATCAAAAAAGTTCTAGCCGTCTACTATCCACTCAACCGGACGGGCCGTCCATGCGCTGATGCCCGCCTTTGCTTCCACGGCATCATCTTTCGGCTGCGGACGGGCTGCCAGTGGAACCACCTGCCGCTTGAGTTCGGCGACCGAACCACAGTCTACCGTGCGTTCGTGCGCTGGGAGCAAAAAGTATTCGTTGAAGCAGGATGTCAGTAGAAAACAAAGTTTGCAATGGGGCCACGACGTATTTTCCCGTCGTGGCCCCACAAGATTGCATTGTTGATGGCTCAATGCATTTTGAACGGTCCCTGACTCGGTTCCGGCGCGAGGTCGGGGCGGCTCGAGTCCTGAATCACCTCATGCAGCTCCAGCTTATTGGCTTCCGTATACGCTTCCTTCGGCAGGGAGCCGGATTTCGCGTGACCTTGCATGAACGCATCGGATCGAATCCAAGCGTTGAAGTCGTCGCGGGAGTTCCAGAGCGTCAGAACAATATAAGGATCGCCCGGGTTCACCGGCCGCAGCACCTGATTCGAAATGAAGCCGGGCATCCCATCGACGAGGCCCGCACGCTTGCGAAACGCCTCCTCGAACTGCTCCGCATATTCGGACGCCACAAAAATACGATTGGCGACGGTAATCATCTCATTCCTCCTTCGATTTCCACTCGTGATGGGTTCGGCACTCCCATCCCCTTTGAAGAAATCGTAAATGAATTCCTCTCGCAGAGCCGCGATTTGCCATTGAACTACCTGCATCAGGGTTTTACCCACAACTATTTTGCTTCTATTTTTTCGGAAATGTAACTTTGCTCTGTGAGCTTCGTCCTTATAGATAGGCCCGGTCGCAGATCATGACACTCTTCGGAGAAAGTATCCATGAAACCAACACAGAGTACGGTCATCCACATTTTGCTTGGAGCGGTAGTTTTGACTACCCTTGTTCTATTTTATATGTTGCTGGCTCCTGCAGGCCATCAAGGACTCTCGCCCTTAACGTGGGCTGCGTTCGGCGGAGGGGCCATAGTCTTATGCCTGGCAGTTTTCCTCCCAAGTTGGCTTCGCATGAGAGCAGGTCTGCCCGCAACCGCGCCGATGTCACGCGCTGACATCGGATTTGTGATCATAGTCACCGTAATCGGCATGGTTATCACCACTATGGGAGGCTCCATGGGTGCGATGGGCATCCTGTTTGCGCCGATGGCGTTCCTCTTCTTCCGCCGCGGGCGGGCGGGCGTACAGTAATCTGAATTGAAATAACGCCTTCCATGCCTCATTCAAAAATGCAGGAAATATAGGTGCAATCCATAACATTCCTTTTGTCCGCCACATAGCCACGAAAGGAAGCCCATCATGCCTCCTCAACTTCCATCAGACCAACCCGACTCTTCAAGTCCCGTCAAGGATGAGCGATCGCTTACGCGGCGCAATTTTCTGGGCGCGTCAGCGGCAGGAGCCGCCTCCCTTATACTTCCTGGGTGTGGCGGAGGATCTTCTTCCGGGGGCGGAGGAGGCAGCCCAGGAGGAGCCGTCACGTTCGACCAGCGTCTGGCGGCAATGGATGCGATCAGCACAAGGTTCGCCGCTCTACCCCATCAGGACCCTGTCCTGGACAACCAGACCCTTTACCAGTATCTTCAGACACGCTCGGAGTTCGATAAGGTCCAGTACAACGCGCAATTTGGGTCCCTATCCGCTCACTTCAAAGGCGGCCAAACGCTCGTTATCGTCAACAACCGGCCGTACAGCGAGTTCATGATCGCTCAGCCGGCGATCCGTCCGTCGGCGCCAGTAAGTCCCCACGATTTCAGCCAGATTCCGAGCGGGAAAAACGCCCTGCTGTTCAATAATTTCGGCAGCACGCAGGATATCCTTGTGTCCGTTCAGGCCGCCCTCGTTCTGGGCGACATTAAGAATATTCTTTCCCATGTGGGTTATACGGCCACCAGTGCCCTGGGCACACTGTACAACCTGAAAAATCTTATTAAAGATGCCGCCGTTGTCCACGTGGAGGGCCACGGCACGTTTGCCACGCTCTACAACAACAGCGGTGTCGCGGGCCTCCCGGTTTACTGTTTGCCGACAGCTACGGGAGTAAATCTCGGTGACGACAGCGCCTACAAGGCGGACCTGGACGACGGATCCGTCGGCCCTGCCCTTGCGCCGGACCTTGTGGGCAAAGCCCTGCGCTTTCTCCATAATTACTACATTACGTCGACCTTCGTACAGAAATACTGGACGCTCAATACCAACTCTTTCGTCTACCTCAACACCTGCATGAGTAATGCCGACTTCCAGGGATCTCCCTTCCGCCAGGCAACGACCAAGCCGGCAGGCGGGGTCTATGCGGGATGGGACGGGTTTGTCCTGGCAGGCGATTCCACTAAGGCGGCGGAGTATCTTTACAACAGTCTGGCGGGACAGAATAACTTCGGGACTCCAAAGAACCCGCCGCAACGCCCGTTCGACTGGTCCAGCGTGCTCACGGACATGCATAACAAGCATCTCGATGAGGCGCGCAGTCCTCAGAATCCGCCCGGAAGTCCTATATCCCATTTAATGTTCTCTACAAACCTCACCCAGACGGACACATTCGGCTTGCTGGCTCCCAGTATTCGACAGGTCTACGTCTCTGATACGTTATACGTCGAGGGAGAATTTGGAACGGATCCTGGTGCTGGGCTACGTTCCGTGACTCTGGGTGGTGTGCCTCTTACTGTTGTTGATTGGGCCGGCCCGGGCGGGCTGATCCAGTGCAGCCTGCCCGCCGGTCAGCCGGATCTCGCGGGGCCCTGCGTAGTCACTGTACGCGGACACACGAGCAATACCGTTCGACTGACCTTCTGGAAAATGCGTGTGACGATCACGCATAACGACAGTGGAAGCTTATATAGAAGAGCGGTTGTAGATCTGCACGTCAGGTGTGGGGTGGCCCCGTCCCGATCACTACCAACGGTAGCTTCCAGTTATGCTAACTCTGGCGTATTCTCCACCGGGCTGAAAGCCACCGCCGCAACTAGCGCGCAGATCTCCGCGGGCGGCACGTATCTCGATCCAATGCACCAGATTACAACAACCTGGTCGGTAAACGGCCCGTCGAAAATTACCGGTCTCTTTTCTGCCACCAACAAGTCCGGTAGTATTCTCATGGCGCCGTACGACTCTAAGGCCCGCGCATTTACCTTTTCTCTTTACTTTAGCACCCCCACGGGATTGCATATAGATCGAACGGCAGCGTCCGGGAATCAGAGTACGGACGCTCAATTTGAGATTCGCCCGGAACTGGTCACTCCCCCATTGGTGCTGGGCGCGGATTATAGCCTGCCCGCTTTTTCCAAGACGGTTCCCGCCACGTTTCCCACAAACCCCGACAATCCGGACGGATTGCCTGGAACCTACACCCTTTCCTGGCCACAAACGGCCCCCGTAGGCGGAACTGCGCCGGACCCTTCAGACGCACAGTAAGAGAAGTCATTCGGCTCTGCCTACTGAGGCAGGGCCGAATGGCTTTTTGAGCAATGTATCGCAAATGCGATGGGTTTAATGGCTCAGTCCGTAATATGCAGAACGGCTTTGCCCGGATACTTCCGATCGGTGAGTTGCTGGGCGATATGCGCCACGTCTGTCCAGGGCGCCTCCACGCTGATCGCGGGCGTCAACTTTTTTCGCGCCACAAGATCCGCCAGTCGCGCCAGTCCCGGCCCTGCCGGCTCCACCCTCTTCAGCTCATTGAACAGAATAAAACCATAGAGCGACGCGCCGCCGATCGGATAGAAATGGGAAACATCCAGCGTCACATGCGCGCCTCCGGAGGTTCCGAACGAAACGCACATTCCTGACTCACCCAGAAGCCCCATCACTTTGGCGAGCGTCGTGCCGCCCACTGAATCCAGAATAAGCGAATACGGCCCAAAGGGCTGCGGATCACCGAGCTGGGAATCAAGCACCACCGCCTCGGCTCCAGCGGCTCTCACCTGCGCTTCCTGATCCTCGCGGCGCACATTCGCCACCACCCGTGCTCCGGCGAGACGCGCAAGTTGCAGCGCAAAATCCCCCACTCCACCCGTCGCTCCCGTAATCAACACTGCGCGCTCCAGCAAAAAACCGCCTTTCATCAGCGCATGAAGCGCCGTCAGGCCCGCTACCGGAAGCGTCGCGGCCTGCGCGAATGTCACCTCAGCCGGGATCTCCGCCAACGCATGCGTCGGCGCCGCGATACGCTGAGCCCCTGCGCCCGAGCTCAGCATGCCCACCACACGCGCGCCCTCTTGTGGGCCGGAGCCATCCGAGGCCGGTCGCTCCACGGTCCCCGCGAAATCCCAGCCCGGACGCCAACCGGCGGCTGCACTCTGGGAACGCCGCACTTCCCCGCGATTGAGCGATATGGCGGCGAGACGTATGACAGCTTCGGAGGGAAGAGGCGAAGGATCGGGCGCTTCACGAATGACCAGCCTGCCCTCCACCGCAGGGTCCACAAAGATTGCATGGTTGGCGCTCATAAAATTCTCCTTGTTCGATTGGGGTAGACGGCGGCCGCAATCGGCCATAACAGTTTCCGTTACAC
>JBBRKX010000141.1:0-8698 GCA_038231675.1 Chthonomonadales bacterium
ATGGGTTCGATCTCATTGTGCTGGGCAGTCGGGGATTGGGTGGCTTTGACCGTTTGCTGTTAGGCAGCGTGTCCAACTACGTCGCCTACCATGCGCATTGCCCCATCCTGGTGGTGCGATAACCTGAATCATCCTCGGACTATGCTGTCTGAGGTACAGTAGAGTAAGGCAGGCACAAAAATTCTTGCTCTTATTTCGAGGGTGAAGATATGGCGCAAGAATCGGACACCATCGTAAGGAGATCGCCTACCGTGCATCCCGCCTCGACAGGGTGTCGCAAGGGTAATGATCGATCGATCTCGTAATGGTTACGCCTTCCATCACGTGTGCGCGTGATCACGCCGCCCTCTTCCAGGTCCGCCACAATGCGTTGTACGGCGCGCTCGGTGATACCGACCGAGACCGCCACATCGCGCAGGCGAAGCAAAGGATCGCCCGCCAGACAGATGAGAACATGGGAGTGATTGGTAAGAAATGTCCAGGCGGCAACAGAGGCGCCCGCTTCGCTCTTTATTGGTGACACCGGTCGATCTCCTGACAAAACACGAAAACATTTTCGTGTTTTGTATATCGCGCTACTGAATTCGTGGTATCCTATTCGCGACACATGTATTATAGCGCATGGCGAAAGGAAACCCTGCATGGAACAGACAGCGATCGGTGTTGCGTCTGCATCGGCGGCTGAAGCCGGTGAGACATGTTTCGTCAGCACGAACGTCTGGCAGACAGCGCGCCCGCACATCATGATCGTCGCCTGCTCCGACGGACGGTATCAACAGAGTCTGGACGAGTTTCTCCATGATCATCTCGGCATCACGCATTATGACCGCCTCTTTGCGCCGGGCGGGCCCGGCACACTGGCTTCCAGTGCGCTCTCCTATTTCCGGGGCGAACAGTTCCGCCAGGAGGCCGCGTTCCTGGTGGAAGTGCATGGGCTGGAAGAGATCATTTTTATCTTTCACGGTCCTGTAGACAAAGAAGGTCCGCCGGAGGCGACCTGTGCGGACTACAGCCGCAAACGGCAGGGCGCGGGCACTCAGGAGATCTATAGTCAGCAAGAACTGGACTTACAAGAGGCAGTCAATGCAGTGGTCAAAATTAGCAAGGACATTCGGATAAGCGCCTTCCGGGCGGAGGTAAGAGCCGACATGCGCGTACAATTCGTTTCTCTAAAGATTGACTGAATGACATTCAATTTATTTAGAAGAGGTCTGCATGGCTCCCAATACTATGAACCAGATCCGAACCCACCGCTTTGCGCTTTCCATCTCCGGCGGCGTCGCCCTTGGCTCCTATGAAGCAGGTGTTTTGTCGCAGATGTATCGCGACCTTTATGCATTCAACCGCCATCCTCGGATGGCGGGCAAAGCCAAAGTTACCATCGATGCCATTGCAGGCGCGTCCGCCGGCTCCATCACAGGGCTGATCCTGGCGCAAGCTCTCAGTCTGGGCCGCTCCCCCGATGATTTAGAAGCGCGTATGCGGGCGTGTTGGGTCGAGTTGCTCAATATCGAAGCCCTGCTTAAGCCCTCTGCTACCGATCCAAAGCAGTCTCTGTTCACCAATGGCGTCGTGGCGGATATCGTCGCGGCTGGAGTAGAACTTTCTCCCAAACCGCCCGATCAAGAGCAGGAACCGGTGGCCCTGTGGATGGCGATGACGAACCTGGACGGCGTTCCTTTCGTGATCGACTTTAAGCGCAAGGATGAGCCCCACGCCCAGGCTGCAACCGAGCTCTATGCGCTGGATTATAAGGATTATATTTCCTTTCTCTTGAATGGTAACGAGATTACCATGATCGACAAGCGTATGATTGTTCCCGCCGACGGCGCTGGGGCCGGCTCGGTCTGGCAGGTCGCGGCAAATGCGGCCAGAGCTTCCAGCGCCTTTCCTGTTGCCTTCCCCAGTCAATATCAATCCAGGGACCTGGCGCAATATCCCGCGTACATGGAATTCAAAAAGCAAGTCGAAAGCAGCGAATTACAGGATAAGGCGCATAATCCGCAGCTGGAACCCAAAGCGCCGCTTCCGACAAAGGCTGCATTCCAATTCACCGATGGCGGGATCTTCAACAACCAACCTATCGGCAAATGCATCAACGCGGTGGAGGATTTAAACCGTCGCTTTCCCGAGCGCGACCCCAACAGTGAGAAAAGCAAGGGCAAAGCGGGACGCAGCTTTATCATCATCGAGCCGGAACCTCAGTTGCCGGAAATGGTGGAGGCGGCTCTTGTCAGTTCCACGGAACACCCGGACCAGCCCATGTTCCCAGCTTCGGTAGTTGGGAAAATTGTACAGGCCTATTTCAATACCGCGCTGTATGGGGACTTCAAAAACGCATCCGACATGAACCAGCAGCTTCTAGATCTGGACGCCGCGTTCAGTCAACTGGACACGTTGGGGTTGGATGCGGCGGGAATCAGCAAACTCGCGGATATCAAAACCGCGATCAGGAAAGCAGTCGGACTGGACGGCAAAGCTCAGATTACCTTGCAGCGCGTTCCCGCTGAGGTCCCGGCTTCACGGCGACTGGCAAGTTCATTCTGGGGACATTTCGGCGGTTTCCTGCGGCGGGACTTCCGGGAAGCTGATTTCATCACGGGGCAATATGAAGCGCGACAATGGCTGGTGCAGTGGCTCGCGCTATGGCTGCAAAGCCATGCCGATGACATCGGCATGGGCAAGAGCGCCATCACCGCGCCATTTGTGACCGGTTTGCTGGGAGCACCACCGGCTGACCCCGCCGATACTCCGATCGATCCGACAGGCCTGAAGCCGGAAGACCTGGCCGATGCCGGTTGGTTCCCCAACAAAGACGCGACCGGCGAGGTAACCGTCACAACGCGCATGGCCGCCCTCTCCCCACAGGAGCGCCAACAGATCATTCAACTCGCGGAAGCACGTGGCGAAGCGCTTCTGGACGCATGGTTCCACACTACGCCACTGGGTCACTTTGGCGTGCATCTGGCCATGGGAGCATTGGAAAATCTTTTCAATGGCGTCTTCATCGACGATCCCAAGCAGGGATAACTTTCTTCAAGGCTTCGGAAAATAGGATCGCGATCAAGGCTCTGAAAGGAGACGGTGACGATGGCATCGGAAACTAGATCGAAATGGCAACAGTGGTGGGACGACTTTCGTGGGCGCTCGTTGCCGTACGAGATAGGTGATCGCGATAAGACTTATTTCGGTCAGCTCGTGGAAAGGTATAGGGCGCTTCCCTATATGGTCGATAACCCCAGAGCCCAAGAAGTGGCCGTAGCCATTGTCGGGAAAGCGAACACCCCGGACTCGATAACGTGGACCGATATCGACGCACTGGAAATTGCTTTGTTTAGCCTGATGCCCACGGCAATGTTGAAGCGCGAAGCCTGGATCCTGCGTGCCCGGTATCGCGATATGGTGGGCCAGCCTGTCTATGACCTTTATCTGCAGTCCAATCCGCTCGGCGCGGGCGCGTCATTAGCTCGTTTGACTACCCAGGGCCCGCCCTCAGGCCGTATAGCGTTGTTGCGTTCCGCGACGCATGTAGACGGCCAGGTAGACTCTGCGCATGTGGCGGAGGTAACCTCTTTAGAGGAAGACGAGGCGCTTCGTGCGGATCTACTTACACTTTTGAGTGAAATCCATTGGCTCTATGTTTACTGGCCGATGCGCGAGCAGATACGCAACCAGACGTTTTCTAAGATTGTGCGGTTTATGTTGGCAACTATCATGTTTGCGGCCCTGGCCTATTGCATAAGCCTGGCCAGACACTCGACGCACCTGACAACGATCACGCTTGTGGCGTTGTTCGGCATTATCGGCGGGTTTATAAGCACCCAGGCACGCTTGTATGGAATGCCCAAAGGAGTCCATCTGGTCAACCTGTATGAACTGCGTCTCTCACCGGGCAGCATTATGCAGGCGCCACTGAGCGGCGGCATCTTTGCGTTAGTCCTGTATTTGATCTTCATGGGTGGCCTGCTTGAAGGTGTCATCTTCCCGAAGATGAGACTCATGCCGCAGCCAACGGCCACCACCCAACCGAACGGCAAGAAGACCGACACTCACGCGATGGGGAAAGCGGCAACTGCCGAGGGAATTGTCGCGAAGGCGGATGCATCCAGGGCGGCCGCGGCGAAAGCGACCGCCGAAACGGCCGCCGCCGAAAAAACAGTCGTGCATCTAACTGCGACTGCAAAGGCCGCCATGCAGCGCGCTTCAGCCTCTTCTGGACCGGCAAATCATTCCGCCGTAACCAGAGCTCTCAAGGCTATGGCAGACGCGGACGCGGCCTCCAAAATATCGGTGGCAAAGAGGCAAGCGGAACAGACGGCCATAGCCAATGCGGACGCGGATAGGAGCGCGGTGGAAAAGGCATCCTTAGAGCGGACCGTCGCCGAAAATGCAGCCGATAGGCCAACGCCGTTTACCTGGGAGAACCTCGACAACACGGAGCCTGCATCGATTCCGGATTTCGGTAAGCTGCTTGTCTGGGCCTTTATCGCAGGCTTTGCGGAACGGTTTGTCCCAGATACATTGCAGCGTGTGATCGGCAAGGCGAACACCATCACTGAGGCGAAGCGAAACTGAGTTACTCCAGACATCGCGGCCTTACCCCTACCGTGTCTCCCGCGCGTATCTCGGCCGGGACCGTCCCACGCGCCATAGTCGCCATCGCCGGTCTGGCGATCGTTGTGCGCCTGGTCGTTGCCGGAGCGACGCATTTCACGAGCGAAGATTATCTGATCACCTTACGGTATGCGCAAAACCTGGCGCACGGGCATGGGCTGGTCTATAATCTGAATGAGCGCATTCTGGGCACCACCACGCCGTTGTATGCGTTATATTTGACGTTGTGCGAAGGGATTGGGCTGCCGACCACGTGGGCGGGAAAAGCGGTCAACATCCTGGCAGACGGCGGTTTGTGCATCCTTGTCTATCGCTTTTTGCGCTGTATGGGAGAGAAACGCGCCGGATATGTCGCGGCATTCTGGATCGCCGTGTCTCCACTGCACATTCAGTGGAGCATCTCCGGCATGGAAACCAGTCTGGTGACATGTTGCGGTATGTGGGCCTGGGTCGCGTTTTTAGAGCGCCGGAATACGCAAGCATACCTCGCGGCCGGCATCCTCGTCTTGCTGCGCTGGGACGGGATTCTATTGTTTGGCGTGTTGACGGCGGCCTTTTGTGGCCGCGAACGTCGGTTCCCCTTCCGTGAAGTCCTCCTGTTTTGCCTTGTCATAGCTCCCTGGCTGGCTCTGGCGACATGGTACTATGGCAATCCGATCCCCGTAACGGCCATGGCGAAGGCAACCGTCTACGGATGGCGCGCAAGCCATGATGTCACCTGGTTCCTACGCACCTTTCCCGGCCTGCCTAAACTGGGGCGCCGCTTCCTGTTTAATCCTGGTTATGGCTTACTCTCTCTGCTTGCTTGCATCGGCATGGGGCGCGCCTGGAAAAGGCGGCGCACGGCGTTCCTTGCTCCGGTATTCTGGTTTGCGCTGTACTGGCTGGCGTTTCTCTTTTCGCGTGTGTTGCTCTTTCCCTGGTATATCGTTCCTCCGTTGCCGATCTATGAAGCATTTATGGCCATGGGACTCGTGAGGACAGTGCAATGGCTCCGACCACGCTTCCTTTGGCCTCTGCCGCGCCCTGTCACAGCCGTTCTGATGGCGATGCTTGTGGGGGGATGTACGTATGGGGCAATCGTCGCGGCACACGGCGAGCAGGTCGTCGAAGAGCGCGTTCGCATACCGCTTGCGCTGTGGATCAAAGCGCACAGTAAGCCGACGGATGTTGTGATGTTGGAGCCGATCGGTTACATAGGCTACTATTCGGAGCGTCCTATTCTCGATGTGGTCGGCCTGATATCGCCGCGCGTGCTCTCCTTTTACAAGCCCCAAAACGAGGCTCCCATGCTGGAAATCGCGCGCGCATTTCGCCCGGAGTGGTGCGTGCTCCGTCCAGGAGAGATCGACCGTATTCATCGCGCGGCAAAGGCGCAAGGGAAACCCTGGGAAGAAAACTACGCACTGGTGCAAACTTTCTACTATGCTCCCGGCAGCAACGTTTATCTGATTTACAAACGCAAATAAGCGGTTGGTGAGGGCGAAGGACGAAGTACCGATGCGCGTGATGACCTTCAACATACGGGGCGGGCTGGGCATGGACGGAAAGCGGTCCCTGCAACGCATCGCCGATGTGGTGGAGGAAAGCAGACCCGACGTCGTCTGTTTTCAAGAGATACACCAACGAACGCTCTATGGCAGTTTTCAGGACCAGGCACGTGATTTGCAGCGCCGATTGGATATGCCCGTTGTCTTTCAGCGCAATCTCAATCTGGGATTTGGGGGCGAGGGCATAGCCATCGCCTCTCGTTTCCCCATTCTAGGCGTGCAGCGCCAGTTTCTCCCCAGCGTCCGGGAACGACGCGGCGTGTTAGAGGTTCGATTTCAAGGGACGGACGCGCCGTTCACAGTTTTTTGTACGCATTGGGGCTTGAGACCAGAGGAACGTCTTTCCCAGGCGCACCGGATGGCAATCTACATCCAGCAGGCGAATACGCCTGTTATCGTGTGTGGAGATTTGAACGACGTGCCGGGTTCCGCATGCGTGGAAGCGCTGCTTGCGGAGACGCGCCTGCAGGATGCGGCAGGCAATAATTCGCCCACGTACCCGGCGCTTTCCCCACGGGTCAAAATCGACTACATTCTCTGCTCCCATGAATTGTGTATCGAAACCATACAAGCCATTCCTACGGCAGCCTCGGATCATTTTCCTCTACTTGCCGAAATAAGCGTTTCGTAGTAGGGATAGCAAACGCTCCCTCGATTCGTTCGCCGGAGTGAACGAGGCGGGGGAGCGGGTTGCCATCAAATGTGAGGGAAGCTAACTGTTCGGTGTGAAGTAACCTCGAAAAGCCCCGGGTTAAATCAGGGTGGTAAGGCGCCCCGTGCTATCGCCGATCGTTTCGGCATGCACGCCCATCCGATCCATCATGGAAAGGAACAGGTCGTTGAGCGGCGTGTCCGGCGCGAACTTCAGGTGCTGTCCCTGCTGTTTTATCGTTCCCGCTCCTCCGCCCGCTAGCAGAATAGGCAGGTTGTCGTGGTTATGGCGGTTGCCGTCGCTAATTCCCGCGCCGTACACGATCATGGAGTTGTCGAGCAGCGTGCCTTCGGGCTCACGGATGCTGTCCAGCTTTTCCAGGAAATAGGCTACCTGTTCGGCATGAAATTTATTGATCTTCGCGACCTGATCGAGTTTATATGCGTCGCCGCCGTGATGGGACATATCGTGATGGCCTTCCGATACGCCCAGTTCCTTATAGCTCCGGTTGCTGCCGTCATTGGCTATCATGAAGGTGCAGATGCGCGTCAGGTCGGCCTGAAATGCGAGGGTCATCATGTCGCAGAGCAGACGGATATGCTCGCCCATTCCCTGCGGCACACCTGCCGGCATTTTGGAACCGAGGCTTGGGTCGGCATTGATCTTTTCGACTCGCGCCAGGCGATCCTCGATCTCGCGCACTCCGGTGAAATACTCGTCCAGTTTGCTTTGATCCCTGAGGCCCAGATGCTTCTTAAGTTTGTTGGCATCGTCCAGCACGAAATCAAGAACACTGCGCTTCATACTCTGGCGTCGGGCCCGACTTTCCGCAGTCTCGCCCGGATCGCTGTTCCCGAACAGGCGCTCGAACACCGCGCGGGGATCGACTTCATGGGCATTGGGCGTGCTCGGCCCGCGCCACGAGATCGAGGAAGAGTAGGCGCAGCTATAACCGCTGTCGCAGTTGCCCGATTGCGCGCCACGTTCACAGCCCAATTCCAGCGATTCGAACGGCGTTCTTCTTCCCACTTGCGCCGCCGCCAACTGATCCACGGAGATGCCTACCCGAATGTCCGCCCCGTCGGTTTTGCGCGGGTGGCAGCCGGTAAGCCAGGTCGCGGTGCTGCGGGCATGATCGCCTCCGCCGTCGCCAAGCGCGAAGGCGTTGTGCTGCGCCAGGCCGGTGAGAACCGAAACTTTGTTTTTAACGTTCTTGAACGACGCCAGCGTAGGCGTCAACTCAAGCGCGCCTTCGGTCGTCGGCATCCAGTGTTCGACATTAACGCCGTTCGGAATAAAAATAAAGGCCATGCGATTCACACGCGCCTTGCCTACCGATTGCGCCAATGCATGGAGCGGAATCATCGCTTCCAGCATGGGCAGGGCCATCGCTGTGCCCACTCCACGCAAAAACGTACGTCGTGATAATGGTTCCCGGGACATCTCGTTTTATTCTCCTTTATCTTTTCGCCGCGCGCGGAAGGGATCGCTTCGAACGATGGCGGTAACCAGGGCGGAGAACCGGTTGCCGTCTTTTAATGTGCTGCTCACGATTGCATCTAGGTGGCATCTGTCCGTACGCTCCATGCCTCTGCCCAGAGCATACGTCATCAGTTTCTCTGCAAGGCACCGCACAAACAGATCTTTCTTACGCATCAAAATCTGCTTCAGTTGTGCCGGGCCGTTGAATTTGGATCCGTCCGGCAGAATGCCGCTCGGGTCCACGGGGGTATCCCCGTCGGTGGTCCGCCACTTGCCCACCGCATCGTAGTTTTCCAGGCCGAAACCAATAGGATCCATACGGGCATGGCAACTGGCGCAGATGGGGTTCGCGCGATGCTGCTCCATGCGCTGGCGTAGGGTTCCCACCAGCGGGCCTTTA
>JBBRKX010000142.1:0-8689 GCA_038231675.1 Chthonomonadales bacterium
CATGTAGGAATTTCCTTAAAAGTGGATTTTGGTGTATGCAGTGCGATGCATTGGACGATGTAAGGTTGTCTTAAGCCAACTGGATTGACAGATACAGAGCCAAGGTGCTACACTTTGGCACGTTCGGTGGTCGACGTCATTCCTCGTGATCCCTGCGTCCGTTCCGAATGGACTTTTCTACACTCCCACGCCGCTTACCTACCGATTTGGAAGCGTGCGCCGTTATAATGAAGAATTGGTTATGGCTGAGAAGTCTACGAAACATATCGAAGCGCGTTCGTTCGAACGCATTCCTATCCGCACACACAAGGTTATGTTTGGCGAGGATCTCACCAGCGTCATTCGGACCTATGCGGGCGATCAAATTGTACCTGACGCCATTCTATGTCTTTCTGAAAAGTTCGTTACCATTTGTCAGAACAATGTACGACATATCAGCACCGTAAAGGAGAGTTTGCTCGCCAGGCTGATCGTGCGGTATGTCACGAAACACAAAAATGACATCGGGTATTCGCATCCTAAGAAAATGCAAGTCGCCATCGAACTGGCAGGCTATCCGAGGATGGTCGCCGCCGTCATAGGCGGAGGACTATCCAGGGTGCTCCTCAAGAGGCGTGGGGATTTTTACCGGATTGCCGGACATAGGATCTCGGAAATCGATGGCTTTAATCCCGACGCCATGAAGCCCTTCGACGAGTATGCGATGCTTCCTCCTAAGGAGCCGGATCATACGTGCGAAATGCTGTCGAGGGAATTTGGATGCGGATGTTATATTATTGACGGCAATAATATTAATGTGGAAGTAATTGGGATGAGCAGCAATCTGAAGTCGCTAGGGATAGATCGCAACGTCGCACGTCTGATCATGCTGGACAATCCAATGGGGCAAAATGATGAAATGACGCCGATATTTGTTCTTAAAGAGCATTTGACGCCCAATGCGTCCCTCGTTACCCCAAATAGTCTCCAGGCTGCCTCCCCACTTGATGGATGATTTCAACAACCCTCCTGCTATCGAGCCTGGCGCAATCAGAATGTTGCACGGCGCACCAGCATTCATTTCTTCCCTGTTGCCTTATGCGGCCCTCCTAAGTTTCGCAATTGCCGTCCTGTGGCCCCTATGCCATGGACAATGCCTTTATTGGGGAGATATTCTCCTTTATTTTGAGCCCATGCAACGTTTTGAGCAACGGCTTTTGCTTCAGGGTCATTTTCCTCTCTGGAATCCACTGATTCACGGTGGACAGCCTTTCGTGGGAAACCCACAAATGGGGGTGTTTTATCCTGGAACGCTCCTTCTCCCCATTCTTCCGACATGGGTTTATACGAGTTTAAGCACTATCGTTCATCTCACCCTTTGCGGAGTGGGCGCATATCGTTACCTGCTTCGCTGGAGTCGCACCCAAATCGCGCCCCTCGCAGGTGGTCTCGTCTATATGGGAAGCGCGTGCCTTCTGGGCCGTCTTCAGTTTCCACCGATGGTGCAGACCGCAGTGTACCTTCCCTTTCTTCTGGCCACTCTCGACACGTATATGGATCATGTCCGGGAGTCGCGAGGAGACAGGCAGATGTATTGGCGTGTGCTCTCTTGTCTTTTGTGGCTATCCGTACTTGTTGCACTCACAACGCTTGCCGCACATCCTCAGTTGTCCTACCTTTCGTTTGCTTGTGCTACGCTGTATGCGGTCGCACGCTGGCTGCGTGGGTATCAGGTACGACACCACAAATTCAGGGCAACCGGCGTTGCTACAAGTTTATGCACGACACTTATCCCTCTGGCTCTTGCGATGATGCTCGGCTTGTTCATCGCAGCTGTTCAATTGTTACCGGCATTCCAGTTGCTTATCGAAAGTTCCCGTGAGCGGATGACCGTGGGACAGGCGAACCGTTTTGTTCTGGATCCGGAAGGGCTCTTAACCCTTGTCATGCCTTACTTCTTCGGCCATCCGGCGCACGCGGATTATTGGGGAGGTGGAAACGCCTGGGAGCCCGCGCTTTTCATTGGCTGGTTGCCGTTATTCTTTATCGCCGTGGGGATACGTCGTTACCGACATGACTGGTTAGCGCGCTTCTGGATTTTTATTTTAGTGACTTGCCTCTGGTTAGCATTGGGCATCGTAGGAGGACTATTTACTTTAGCCTTTACGGTAGTGCCCGGAATATCAAAGTTTCATGATCCCGCTCGATTTTTGTTTCTAGTGACCTTCGCCGCCGGCGCACTCACCTCTGTTGGTATAGACGCCTGGTGGGAACGACGTAGGCGAGCGCCGGGGGTGGCTCCGGCAGTCATTTTACTTATTGCTCTTCCTCTAGGCTGGTTTGGTCAGGTCTGGAACCCAACAATTCCCAACGGTCTTTTCCGGTTTTTGATGGAACATCGCGATATTGCGCCCACCGGGCCGGGCCGGCTTTATATGCCGCGCCACAAAATTCTTTGGAAACAGTACGTGACAGATGGATATCCGGATTACGGGCTACGCACCCAACGTGCCCTGACCGAGTTTACCGTAACGAACCTTCCGAACCTTCCCATGGAATTCGGACAGGAGATGGCTTCCGGTTACGAACCGGTGCCGATCGTTGCTGCGACGGATCTGGACGGATTGGTCGGAGATGCAGATCGCCGTTCAGAACCGAATTTCCCGCGCCTGGTTTCCCTGCTGGGAGTCAGTACCGTGGTCCTCCCGGCCTCACAAAGTATCCACTATCCGGAATTCGAGAAAATCCAGTGGGTTGGAGCAGCGCGGTTGCCTGTGCGCTATTGGCGGCGCATTGAAGTTTCGCCTACGGCATGGCTCGTAACGCGAACTCGACGGGTCGACGGCAAAAGGCGGATAGCTGCGGCCCTGGCGGATCCTGGTTTTGATCCACGAAGGGAAGCCATTGTTTCCGGAGTGGCGACTGCGCTACCGACAGAACGGAATGATTGGCAAGGAGGACAAGGATCGGCCGATGCAAATGCTATTACCGGTCTGAAGCGATCTAATAATCGCATTGATCTCATTGCAAACGCCGGCCACTATTGTTCCTTTCTAGTGATTACAGCTACCCTCTATCCAGGCTGGAAGGCTGTCGTGGACGGCCATATCGGTTACCCTATTCGCGCCGACGGCGCATTGGTTGGCCTCTCCCTGGGGCCCGGCATGCATTCAATTCAGTTCAGATATCAGCCGGACGTTTTCCGCGTCGGACAGTTCCTCACCCTATGTAGTCTTGGTGCTCTGTGTTGTGGATCTACGCTGGCAATATTTCGCGGCATCGCTTTCAGAAAGAGAGCCGTATCTTGAAATCTGAAAGAAAAGTGGATGCTCACGATAATACCGTGATCGATACAGGAGTGGCCGCCATTGCCGATATGAATAGCACCAGGGAATCTGAGAGGCATAAACAGGCGTACCATCGAATCTCACGCGTTATTTGGATTCTCGTCATTGCGCTGATCATCATGCTCAGACTGGTTGCGCTGGACTCGGATGCTTATAGGCGGCTCTCCTGGAGTAGCGGGCTCTTCACAGATGAAGGATTTTATATCCATAACGCCCGAAATCTCATTCTCTTTGGAAGGCTGCGGACAGACGGTTTCAACAATATGTTGATCATGCCGACCATACATTATCTTCAAGTCGCGGTCTTTTATTTTTTTGGCGTGGGAGCCCTGCAGGCGCGCATGATCTCCGTGGTGCTTTCTTTGCTCACCCTCATCGTATTTTACCTGGCTCTGCGACTGGCATTTGGCCAGCGGACGGCTGTATACGGATGCCTGTTTCTTGGTCTCGATCACATCAATCTGCTTTATAATCGCATGGCCCTGATGGACACGCCTGCGGCTTTTGTCATGGTAACCGCATTTTACGCGTGGGTGGCGGCAAACGCCTGCCTGCAGCGCGATGCAGACAGACGCACAAACGTAAGATTATTATCCTGGCTTTGGGTCACCGGCGCCTTACTTGCCCTGGCCTACGCTACACGTGGACTGGCGGCTTTGCTTATTCCCGCTCCGTTTGCCATTCTATGCGGATCAGTCCGTACGATAGGCGTCAAACAGACCGGGGTTCGGTGTCTGGCGATTGCTGTGGGGTTTGCTTGCGTGCTGATTCCCTTTTGGATCCTCTGGCTTGCCCCCAATCGTCTGGAACTGGCGCGGCTAAATCACCACTATATCTCCGTCCAGTTGGTTCCCCATTCCTGGGCACAGGCAATGCACAATATACGAGACGCCTTCGTGGGAAATCAGAGGGGCCTCTTCCCCTACCTTTTTCGTCACTCTCCCGTTCAATTCGCTCTGGCGTTGTTTTGGTGTGCCTCGACCGGTGCAGGTCTACTGAGTGCATCTAATCGCACGCCGGAGAGTGGATCTATTCGTGCGGAGGATGGCAAGCTTGTTTTGGCCGATAGCGCTTATAGATCCGTGGCGGTTTTACTTGGCTTCTGGCTGATCGTATTCTGGTTATTTATGACCTGTGTGAATTATGCTCCCAGTCGGTATTACGTTATATTTTATCCGGCGCTAGCCGCGCTTTCCGGCGTGGCACTCGTGGAACTCGATGCGTTGCGTACGAGTCTTATGGCTCGCTCCCTTGTGCCCAGGGCAGGTGGGGCCTTCCTATTGTTTCTCGGATGTCTTGCGCTTCTTGAGCACTTTGAACGACCGAACATTTTAGCGTTGACGCTTGTCGCTGCATTAAGCGTCCTTTTAAGCTTTTTGGTTCCAACTATTCTGAAACATCAGGGAGGTTCAAAGATAGAGTCGAGACGGCTGGCGCTTGCGCTCACCATGGGCTGGGCGATTGTCAATGCGGGGTGGCTGGGCAATTGGCTCACCCATCTCACGTATACTCAGCGGGATGCAGATCGTTGGCTTGCGCGAAACCTTCCCACAGACAGTATTCTTTTTGGGGCTTTCGCGCCAGGGCTGTGCCTGAACAACCACTTTCAAGTCGTCTCCGTCATTGATAAATTATGCAATTACAAACACCCGATCGAAGGACATCCCGCAGCCCATCGATATGTTTTGATTCTCGACGACGTCAAACCATGGACGCGGTGGAAAGAGCCATGGTGGGTGAAGACATATCCTGAAATTGTGTCGGCCCGACCTCCGATACATCATTTTTCGGGTCTGGGGCGACCGATTTTTGATGTGGCGACATATGCTGTTCCTTCCGATCACCCCTAGACTACCGAGCCGGTCGGTTATGTGCTATTCTTTAAGACCTATGCTAGCTGTGGAATTGATGAAAACCCATGTCGTTAAGATCTCTGAACGGGCCACGTTAAGTGAAGCGATCGATCTGATGGACCTCTATCAGACGAGTGCGCTTCCAGTCGTCGATAGCGACGATCGGTTGTGTGGGATCTTAACCGAGACGGACGTTATGAGGCTCGTGTTTCCGGAACCATTTCCAACGGACATGGTAAGTCCATTCAACCTTTTGTCGGGATCGGTACGCCGGATAGGGGTATCCCACGTATGTGATTATATGCAAAGTGGGGTGGTGTTTGTCATGGAGGACTGCGAGTTGGCCGATGTCGCGAAGATCATGATTCAAAACCGACTTAAGAGAGTTCCCGTTCTTACACAAGACCGGCAGGTGGTTGGAATGTTGAACCGTGTGGACGTTATTCAGGCCATTTTCGAAGGACTTCTCTCACTTTGAGCCTATTGTCCGGCAGCAAAATTCTTGATCGGCTCCGGAGCGGAGAAAAGTTTATTGCGGATGGCGCAATCGGCTCTGAGATAATAAGAAACGGCGTGGCCACCAGAGATATTCTTGCAGCAAATATTACATTTCCGTATAGGGTCCGCTCGCTTCATCAGGCCTACCTCGAGGCGGGTGCGGACATTCTAACGACGAATACTTTTGGGATGCCGGATGGTCTCCAGTGGCCCGCAGCAATGCAGAGGGGAATCCAACTGGGAATCGATGCGTGCATCGAGAGCCCAAGAGCTGTGGGAGTATGGGTATCGCTTATTCCCCGTATGGTGGTGAACGAAATCGATACCCTTCGGTCGTTGATGCGAGATATTTATCCACGACCGGAAATTTTCTTACTTGAAACGTGCACATCCTTAGCGGAATCGCTCAAGGACCTGGATGCTTTAGGTGCCCTTGAACCGTCCGTGGTGTGTGTCACCTGTCATTTCACAGACGACGGTAGAATGTTAGATGGCACTGACATTCATGAATCGATAATGGCGCTCACTTCCGCAGGAGCGAACATCGTGGGAGCGAATTGTGGAGACGACGCCACAGATTTTGATGCTATCCTTTCAAAGATTAAGAGAATCGTAGATTTGCCGACGCTTATCCAGCCGAACGCAGGGTTGCCCATTCGGGATACAGTGACAGGTGGGCTTCGCTATCCGCTTTCACCTGAGCAGTTTTCCAGGTTGGGCAGCAATCTCTTCCATGCCGGAGCAGGCATTGTGGGCGGATGCTGCGGAACCTCGCCTGCACACATTGCCGCCCTGCTTCGAAATTATCGAGTGGGATCGGCGAGCAATATTTTCTGATGTACGGACACTTCACTTCTCCAGGGGGGAATATGTTAAAACGATCCAACCGTATCTGGCCCATCGTAATGGTTATAGGTTTAACCTTGTACATTGCTGGGTGTAAAGGTAAGACCGAGGAGCCATCCGGTGACCAAATACAGATTGGTGAATTTGAATCGCTTACGGGAACGACCGCGACCTTTGGGTCGGCGACCCATAACGGCATTCAACTTGCCATCGACCAGGCTAATTCTAACGGTGGGATACATGGCAAGAAACTGGTGCTTACCGTACTGGACGATCAGAGCAAACCGGATCAGGCTCAGAATGTCGTGAGCAGGCTCATCAATGAGAACAAGGTCGTTGCTATACTCGGAGAAGTCGCAAGCACGCGAAGTATGGCTGCGGCGCCCGTCTGCCAGGAAAATAAGGTGCCACAGATTACGCCCTCTTCAACGAACCCGGAAGTCACACGCAAAGGAGACTTTATCTTTCGTGTTTGCTTTACGGATGACTTTCAAGCAGCCGTGGACGCGCATTTTGCAAAGGATCAAGGATATAAACGTGCTGCGGTCTTCAAGGATGTCAAGAACGACTATAGCATGGCTTTCGCGAAAGTCTTCACCGAACAATTCACAAAACTTGGCGGGCAAGTGGTGGCCAACCAGACGTATCAGGAAGGCGACAGCGACTTCAAGGCTCAATTGAATGATTTAAAAGGATCAAATCCGGACGTTATTCTGGTGCCAGGCTACTATTCGGAAGTCGGTACGATTGCGCGCGAGGCGCGCGAGGTCGGACTGAACGTTCCCCTCCTGGGTGGAGACGGATGGGATTCGCCCATACTCGTGAAAGGCGCGGGGGGACCAGGCGGCGCTCTGGAGGGAAGCTTTTTTAGCGACCACTATTTCTCCACGGAACTTACCGAAACCAATGTGCGGACATTTATTCAGGCGTTCCACGCCAAATACAATGCAAACCCGGATGCGCTTGCCGCACTGGGATACGATGCCGCGAACCTGCTTGTCGATTCGATTAAGCGTGCAAAGACCGCGACCGGGCCCGACATTCGTGACGCGATAGCACAGACACGCGACTTTCCAGGTGTTGCCGGAACTATCACGATTGACGCTAATCGCAATGCGCGAAAGGCCGCCGTTATCCTCCAGATCAAAGGCAATATCTTTCACGTGTACAAGACGTACACACCGGAGCAGGTCGGACAGTAAGCATGCAGGCAATACTGCAAAATCTTATTTATGGGATCCAGCTTGGAAGCCTCTATGCTCTGATCGCACTCGGGTACACGATGGTCTATGGCGTCCTGCGCCTGATCAACTTTGCGCATGGAGACGTCTACATGGTCGGCGCCTTTGTAGGCTTTTATGCATGTACATGGCTTCCGTTCAAGAACCTTACGGTGCATCCCGAGGCCGCTACGACAAATGTACTCCTTGCGCTCGTTTGTCTATTGGCCGCCATGGCGATCTGCGCACTCCTGGGCCTTGTTATCGAGCGGTTCGCGTATCGACCTCTTCGAAATGGACTGCAGAAGGCCGACGCACATTTCTGGGGCCTTGTGATTGGGGGAGCAGTAGCAGTAGGGAGCGTCGGTGCTTTCGCAAGACACGGCATTTCCGGCAGAGCTATCCCTCTCTTCGGCCTGGTTGTAGGCATTCCACTCGGCTTTGCCCTGCGACCCGTAATGTCCAGACTTGCGCGAAGCATTACACTTTCCTCGTCTCGTCTTAATGCTCTGATTACCGCCATCGGAGTATCTTTGTTGCTCGAAAATGGTGGATTGCTGGTATTCGGATCGAACCCATTGTTCGTGCCCACCATCGTTCCGGAACGGGACTTCAGGCTGCTTGGAGGAGTGGAAATCTCCAGTGGTCAACTGATCATTCTCATCGTCTCGCTAATTCTTATGGCGGTCCTGCGCTATATTGTAGGGTTCACTCGCCAGGGAAAAGCAATGCGCGCGATTTCCCATGATATCGAGGCAGCCAAACTCATGGGCATCGACACCGATTATGTGATCGCATTTACGTTCGCTCTGGGCGCCGCCCTCGCGGGGGCGGGGGGAGTCATGGTGGCGGTCCTGACTCATGTGAAGATCACGCCGCTGTTCGGCCTTCAGCCAGGACTGAAGGCTTTTGTCGCCGCCGTTCTCGGCGGGGCCGGAAACATACC
>JBBRKX010000143.1:0-8686 GCA_038231675.1 Chthonomonadales bacterium
GACACTTACCCTCAGAGGACATACAAGCTCTGTCATGTCTGTCGCCTTCTCCCCCAATGGCAAACGCATCCTCACGGGAAGTGCGGACAATACGGCGAAAGTCTGGGACGCACAAACAGGCAGGGAGACACTTACCCTCAAAGGACATACAAGCTCTGTCATGTCTGTCGCCTTCTCCGCCGATGGCGAACGCATCCTCACGGGAAGTGCGGACAATACGGCGAAGGTCTGGTATTCGGATCGGACAGAGGAGCCCGACTGGGGTGAGGTAGCGCAGCTAGATCGCCCCCTTACCCGTTTCTCGTACTATGACTTTGCCGCCAGAGGAACGCGTAGTGGCGCCAGACCTCCCCTTCGGAATGGGTGGAACAGTACGATACAGGCGAAAAAACAACGTTTCGCTTTCTGGAACGAAGCGTCGTCGAAGGCGACGCAGGCGCGATCCTGGAGAAAGCGAATGGGTCGGACCTGGTCGTGTTTATTCCCGACAAAGGCAGCAGCAAGATGTGGCTGCGCTTCCGTGCGCGAGGCCAGAAAGAATGGGGTATTCTGGCCTAGACGACGCATATCGAATAGTTGACAATGTCCGACTATGTCGCGCCGGTTGCCTGCATCCTTGCCGGATCTACGGTACGAATTGACGCGAACAAGCACTACGCAAACCAGAAAAAGCGAACGGGATCACCATGGACCTTGCCGCAAGCGTTGCCCTACCCTTTTATATCGCCGGTGGAACGCTCTCACGCGAAGCGCCTTCCTATATCGTTCGCCAGGCCGATACCGACCTCTTCGAGAACCTGCGAGACGGCGAGTATTGCTACGTCCTAAACTCCAGGCAGATGGGCAAATCCAGCCTGTCCGTTCGCACCCGAGCACGCCTCCAGCAGATGGGCATACGCACCGCACTCCTTGACCTCACCAAGCTCGGAGGCGCGACCGTCACCGCCGAGCAGTGGTATCTCGGCCTGCTTGCTGAAGCGGGAAGGGAACTCAGTCTTCGCAAGGAGCTGGTCACGCACTGGAAGGAACACCTCGACCTCAGCCTTGTGCAGCGGTTCTTCGGCGCGTTGCAGGAAGTCACTCTCGCCGCTGGCGCGCACGTCGTGATCTTCGTCGATGAGATCGATATGGTGCGCAGTCTGACCTTTTCCACCGATGAGTTCTTTGCCGCCATCCGCCAGTGTTACGTGGGCCGCGCAGACGACCCCAACCTGAATCGCCTCAGCTTCTGCCTCCTTGGAACTGCGACGCCCTCCGACCTCATCCAGGATACGCGCACCACGCCCTTCAATATCGGCAGGCGCGTCGAACTCAACGATTTCACCGCACAAGAGGCTCACCCGTTGGCGGTCGGTTTGGGATCAAACGGCAAGGCGTTGCTGAAGCGGGTGCTGTACTGGACGGGCGGGCATCCTTATCTCACGCAGTTGTTGTGCCGGGCCCTCGTAGCGGTGGAAGCAAAGCACGTCGGGGATGTAGATGCGCAGTGTAAGGCGCTCTTTCTGACGCACAAGGCGCGGGAAAGCGACGACAACCTGATGCTGGTGCGCAACCGTCTGCTCAAAAGCGAAGTGGACCTTGCCAGCCTGCTGGAGTTGTATGCTCAGTTGTTGCACGGCAAGCGCGTGCCCTACGAGGAGACTATCGCGCTGTGTCCCATTCTGCGGCTGTCGGGTGTTGCGAAGGTAGAGAGCGGTCTGCTCAAAGTGCGCAACCGCATCTACGCCGAGGTCTTCGATCGGGCATGGGTGCAAAAGCATATGCCGGATGCGGAACTGCGCCGGCAGCAGGCAGCCTATCGTCGGGGTCTGGTGCGGGCGGTTTCTCTTTCCGGCCTGATCATCCTCGCGCTCGGCGTGCTCTCCATCTACGCTCTGCTTCAGAAAAAGCATGCCGACGACTATGCAAGCCGCGCCAGCACACGCGCGAAGAGTTCGAAGACAAATGCGGACCGAGCGGATCAAAAAACTAAAGAAGCCCTACGGCTGGCTCAGGAGCGAAGCATCGCCCTGCAGCAAGCGCAGAACAGCGCCGCGCTTGCCATGGCCACCGCGAAGCAGCGCGACGCCGCCTTGAAGGTCGCGCTCGTCAGGAAGAAACTCGCCGATCTGAGCGCGCAAGCCGAGCACAAAGCGGCCCGTGCCGCACAAACCGCGAATGGACGTGCAAAGACCGAAGCGGCGCTTGCTATTGCCGCCCGATCGGTGGCCACGCGACAGGCGGACGCCGCCAACCGCTATCTCTATCTGGCCAATATGAACCTGATTCAGCAGGCGAACGAAGTAAGCCCGGTCCAGTTTAACCATATCGCCAATCTGCTGGCGGAGACCGCCGGCTACAAAGACCGGGGCTTCGAGTGGTTCTACTGGGACCGCTTATGCCATCTGGAACGCAGGACGTTCCGAGGACATACCGCAGTCGTCTACTCCACCGCCTTTTCCCCCGATGGCAAACGCATCGTCACGGGTAGCTATGACGAGACGGCAAGGGTCTGGGATGCACGGACGGGCAAAGAGATCCTTACGCTCAAAGGGCATATCTTCTCTGTCGGTTCCGTGGCCTTCTCCCCGGATGGAAAGCAGGTCGTCACCGGCAGCTACGACAATACCGCAAAGACATGGGACGCGGCGACAGGCAAAGAGATACGTGCCTTCAAGGGGCATACGAACTGGGTGAACGCCGTGGCCTTTTCCCCGGATGGCAAGTGGATCGTCACCGGCAGCAACGATAACACCGCAAAGATCTGGGACGCAGCGACAGGCAAGGAACTCCTGACATTGAAGGTGGGTAATTGCCTGGTCACTTCGGTTGCGTTCTCCCCGGCTGGCGACCGTATCCTTACCGGAAGTACAGACTGGACGGCGAAAGTCTGGGATGCACAGACCGGCAAAGACACCCTGGAGTTAAAAGGCCACCGGGATACCGTGTACTCCGTCGCCTTTTCTCCGGATGGAAATAAGATCCTCACAGGAAGTAACGACGGCGCCGCGAAGATATGGAATGCCCACACAGGCGAGGAGCTCCAAACGTTGCAGGGACATACGGGCGTAGTCCGTTCCGCCGCCTTTTCGCGCGACGGCAAGGAGATTGTGACCGGCAGCGGGGACAGTACCGCGAAAGTGTGGGACGCGGAGCCAAAAGCAGGCAGCCTTACGCTGAAGGGACATGTATCCATTGTTCTCTCGGTCGCCTTCTCTTCAGACGGCAAACGCATCCTCACGGGAAGTGCGGATAATACGGCGAAGGTGTGGGACGCGGCGACAGGCAAAGAGATCCTCACACTGAAAGGGTTTGCCTTGTTTGTCCATTCGGTTGATTTTTCGCCGGACGGCAAGCGCATTGTGACCGGAGGTCTGGACAATACGGCGAAGGTGTGGGACGCGGCGACAGGCACAGAAATCCTCACGCTGAAAGGACATACGTCGGGCCTTGTGGTGGCAGCCTTTTCTCCGAACGGCGAGCGCATCGTCACGGGAAGTGCAGACGGCACGGCGAAAGTATGGGATGCGCGGACAGGCTCGGAGATGCTCACGCTCAGACGGCACGCCAGCTGGGTGAGTTCCGTCGCCTATTCCCCGGATGGCAAGCGCATCGTCACGGGAAGCCAGGACGCGACGGCGAAAGTGTGGAATGCCGCCACAGGCAAGGAGATGCTCACCTTAAGAGGACAGAAAGCACCGGTCACCTCGGCAAGGTTCTCGCACGACGGAAAACGCATTGTGACCGGAAGTTATGATAACACGGCGAAGGTGTGGGACGCAGCGACAGGCAAAGAGATCCTCACACTGAACGGGCATACCTCTGCCGTCATGTCGGTTTCCTTCTCTTCGGACGACAAACGCATCCTCACGGGCAGTCTGGACAGTACGGCCAAGGTGTGGGATGCGCACAGCGGCAGAGAAACCCTCGCGCTGAAAGGCCACCTGGGTGGGGTCTATTCCGCCGCCTTTTCCCCGAACGACAAACAAATCGTAACCGGAAGTGCAGACGGCACGGCGAAGGTATGGTTATCGGGTCGCAGGGAAGATCCTGATGCGAACACCGTGGCCGAACAGCCCGATCCGGTTAAAAGATTCGCATGTTACTATGGCTCGGAGCCAAAAGGAATGCGGTATTGGCGGGTTACAATGAATATGGGATTTCGCCATTCGCCTCGCCCGTAACGCGATGGGAAGGGGCCGCATTGAACCCTTTGAAGGGAATATGCATCTAACTGCGTGAAGGTACGCAAGGACAGCGACCTTTGCGTCGGCATGCACGTCATCGGGATCAGGCTTATACAGTCCACACATCCGCACTTATTGTTCTTCAGGGAGCAAATTACTTTACGATGACGGCCCAGGACGATCGACATCTGATTCAACGCATCCAGCAGGGTGACCGTCTGGCGTTCGAAGAGCTGTTGGACGCGTACGAAACACGCGTCTATCGGCTGGCGCTGCGTTTTACCGGGAGCGTGCCGGAAGCGGAAGACGTGACCCAGGAGGTGTTTCTAGCCGCCTATAAAGGTATGGGCGGATTTCGAGGCAACTCCGCGCTGGGCACCTGGATCTACCGGATCGCCATGAACCATTGTCTGGAGTTTCGACGGAAGCGGAAGCTGGAAACGCTGCCCTACGAGGAAGAGCGCACACTGATCAGCCACGATTGGCGAGACGATCCCGTGGAATGCGCGGATCGACATGAGCTTTCCACCCGCGTGGAAGCGGCGTTGAGCAGGCTGTCGCCGCTCCATCGTGATGTAATCGTTTTGCATGAATTTCAGGGATTGACCTATCAAGAGGTCGCGGCCACGCTGGACGTTCCCGTAGGGACCGTGAAGTCAAGATTATCGAACGCCTTTCGCCGCTTGCGCGATCTGTTGGGCGCTTATGTGCATGAGGGAACCACGCTATGAGCAGCAACGGTCAAGAACCGCAGCACGAAAGACAACCGGAAGATGCAACTCAGGACACTGCCACGAGACTCTGTGGCGACCTGAAAGCATTTCTGGACGGGGAGCTTACTCCTCTACGCCGCTGGATGGTCCAATGGCATATGGCGCGCTGCGGATTTTGTCAGGAGGAAGAGCGCTGGCTCCGTCGTCTAGGGGAAGATATGCAAGACCTGGAAAAAGCCAGACCGCGCCCGGAACTGCGGCGACGGATTCTCGCGAGTCTGCCGGACACGCCGCCGATCGGCATGCCGGGCCGATCGGCGATGCAGGCTGCCGATCGCATGGCATCCGACCGACAGCGGCGTTTCCCTTTTCTTGTGGGCGCCGCAGTCGTTCTTGCTCCGCTGCTGCTTATCGGAGTCTTTCTGCTCGCACGAACTCTCAGTCTCCAACAGCAACATGCGCCGGGGAACGTGGCCAATGGACCCCTGGGCAACCAGCAAAATGACACGTTCGCCAACGGTTCCACCTCCAGATCGGGAAATACCGATCCGGACCTTAAGGGCGTTCTACCCCCCCTTCCGCCGCCGCCCATGCAGGAAGATCCACTCAGCAAAGCGGCCGATCAATTAGTGGCGAGGCAAGACGGCGTTGCTCCGGATAACGCCGCAGCGCATAAGAACGAAACCGATAAGCCCGCAAAAACCCTTGCGGTTGCGCCGACGACGGACAAGAAAATCGTGCACCTGACGATGGTCGCGATGGACGTAGGCATCGCGCACGACCGGCTGCAGGCACTGGCCTCCGACGTTGGCGGCGCCGTCACGGATCTGCGTCCGCTGCATCCACACGCAAACAACAAGGAGAGCGTGGTTTCTGCCGTGAAGCCACCCGAAAATGGGGTTGCAACTTCCGGCGCCGATCATACCCCGAAGCTGCCCGAGCCGCCGAGGGAAAACGAACCTTTTTTATTGATTGCGGAAATCCCGGTTGGGAGAGCGGCGGAGTTTCGAAGATCGCTGGACAGTTACGGCAGTGTAAGGCTCACCAAAATGTCACCTGCACTTGCTGCGGCCGGCCATAATGTCAGCCCGCCACCCGCTTCCATGCACGGTGCCATTGCGCCCTCCGTCATCATCACGAATGAGGATGGCTCCCCAGCGCTTGCCGCCACGCCCGTCCCCGTCATTCCTGTTCCCGCCCGCGCCACCGTCCGATTTGTTATCCGCGTCCAGGCTTCCTGATCCCATCGACCCACCTCAGGGAACCCTCCCCAGCCCTTCTCCCGTTCCGGGCAGAGGGGCTAATCCATGGCGAGGATGGAATCAGGGGACGAGGGGACGGGCGCAACGAAATCCATCGCGATCACTGTATCTGGTCGAGGGTTGGTGGAGACGGAACGCGGTTCGGAAGAATCGTGTCGGGACCGTCACCCAGGGGCAACCACGCAACACCTTATCTGTCTTTCTTCCCATTACCAGGTTCGCGGGGTCGTCCCTCTGTGCGGCATCGCTGGCCCAGAACCATGGGGTATACCAGTCCAGACACCACTGCGCGACATTTCCGCCCATATCCGAACAACCATAAGGACTCACACCGAACTTTCCCACGGCAATCGTGCTACCGGCATCTTCATTACGACGCGTGCTGCCCCAAACTTTCTTTAGATCGAATTCATCTCCCCAGGCAAACGGTCGATCGTCGCCTCCTCGCGCCGCTTTCTCCCACTGGGCCTCTGTCGGCAGAGTCATACCGGCCCAGGTCGCATACGCCACGGCATCGTCCCAGGTCACGTTGACAATGGGATTATGCACGTGACGCCAGTCCGAGTTAAACCGGGGAGTCGCAGGCATGCTTCTGCCTGTCAGCTGGCAAAACTTCTGATACTCCTCTACCGTCACCACGTTGCGATAAATCCAATAGCCCGATAGCCTGACCGTATGCCGTGGATTGTTTCGAAGAATGGCCGAATTCACCACAAAATCGCGGATCTCGTCATCATCATCGCCCATCACGAACGGACCGGCGGGGATATACACCAGTTCCGCCCCATCCTTGGGGTTGATCCAGATGTCGCCCAACTGAGGCTGCGTCGGCCGGACCGCATCCGTGAAGCGACGGGCGCCAATCGGCAGAGTTGGGCGCTCCGGGTTCTTTCCCGGCACGATCGAAGTGGTTCCCGGCAATCCCGGAAGGGAAACGTTTTGGGCGCGCACAAGCACCATCTTGCCGGAAGAGGCCCGCCCATCGGGATTCTGAGACTCTCCATAGTTGCGGGAAACATACTGGCTCACTCTGCCCTGTACGTATGCGTTGAGGCTGTCAAAGGTGATCAGTCCGTTATCCTGCGCTTCCGCGTCGCCCTGCAAACCCTGCACCAGAAAATGGGTGAACACGCTTTCCGCGAAGTCTGCTGGTTTGCCTACTTTGCTCTCTTCCTTGGGACGGCAGGAAAGCATCTCCGCAAACTGCGGTCCCGCTAATCCTTTGCTCGCTCCAAATCCGCTCGATCCCGCATCCTTGCCATCCGCGAGGTTACGGCAGGCATCCACAATGAGCATCGCACGGGCCGGCAGCAGGGTGTTGAGGTGGCTCTTGAACGCATCGTAGTTGATGCAGGTTCCCTCCACATCGGCAGGCAGGCCATCCATCGGAACCAGCCAGTCGTGATCCTGGGCGCGTATACCATGTCCGGAGAAGTAGACGATCACCTCGCTCTTATCGTTGATGCCGGCGAGGAGGTTCTTGATGGCGTTGCGCAAATGGATGTAGGTCGGGCGCTGGCTTTCGAGTGTGCCGGGGGCATCGGTGAGAAGCGTAACCGCCTCATTGGGAAACTTAAACTTTGTCTGAAGGAGACGGGCAAAGAGACGCGCGTCGTTTATCGTGGCGGGCGCGAGCGATCCGGCGTGCTCATACTGCCCGACGCCGACCACAAGAGCACGCTTGGCGAAGGAGGGCGCATCCGCAATGGCGCGCACCATGAGGGTCTTGTCCTGAGCCAGCACGCCTACGCTCGTAAAAGCACCTAAGATCAACGTTAGAAAAAGTGCACGACAGCGCATGGACACAGACCTTTCTCAAGGAATTCCCAATCTCCGATCGCTCGCAAGCCCCCGGTGCAGGACACAGGAATCTGCATGCAAAGTCCCCCACCTCAGGACCCCCTCACCCGTTCCGGGCGGAGGGCTCATGTGACCCATCTGGAAGTCCCTGCTCGCCCGGAATGGGCGAGCAGGGATAGGCGGAAACGCGGGGGAGGGAGGGTTTATTTACCTGGACGGGGCGCGGGAGGCGTATGGATTTTCGTGACGTCGCTCGACACGCTTCCCTGAGGCAGCTTCTCGGTGCGTTTGATGACGCCGATCTTGGTGAGAAGGCCACGGATCGGATCGAAATAGTCGTCCGCGACACGCTCCTTAAGTGGGATGATGGCGTTGTCCGTGATGTGGATGTGCTCGGGACAGACTTCGGTGCAGCATTTGGTGATGTTGCAGAAGCCGACGCCTGCCTCGTTACGTAGCTGCTCACGCCGGTTGAGGTTGTCCATCGGATGCATTTCCAGCGCGGCCAACCGCACCATCTGACGCGGCCCGAAGAAGCCATCCGTACGCTGATGGTCTCGGATGACGTGGCAGACATCCTGGCATAGGAAGCATTCGATACACTTCCGAAACTCCTGGATCCGATCCACATCCACCTGCTGCAAATTGAACGGCTTGCCCGCGTCTGCTTCCCGCAGCTGCAGCGGAGCGATCTTCGAGGACATACGGAAGTTCCAGGAGACGTCGGTCACCAGATCCTTGAGCA
>JBBRKX010000144.1:0-8654 GCA_038231675.1 Chthonomonadales bacterium
CCACAGCAGCACCACTCCGATCAGGAAGATCGAAAGCCCGTACAGCGTCGCCTTGCCCGCGTTCCGCATGTGCGAAAGACGCCCCACCTGCAACATGAGCGCGCCGAACAACGCGGCGCCCAGATAACCGCCGGAATCGACGATCCATTGCGACCATAACGGAGTGTGAACCAGCGTCACCCCCTCGCCGTTCGACATAACACGCAGCGAATCGACGCTTCCACCCGTCATGACGCCCGCGATTGCGTGCCCGCTCTCATGGACGAACGTAACGAACAGTCGCAGCGGATAGAGCAAAAAATTACTATAGGGCACAAACATCAGCACCAGCGTGACAATCGTCGCCGTGATGAGCACGCTACGAGGATTCGTGCGTCGCGCATCCGAAGGCGACACGCCACGGGTCAGCGCATTGATATCCGGCCTGGTTAAATCCGAGCTCATGGTTTAACGGTCCTTCCTTCGAGCCATCATCTACTGGCGGAAACGGCCCCTAATATCTCTTACGGATACGCCAGGCCAAAGTACATCATCCAAACCGTTGCGCAATTTCCCGGCGCGTGCCGCTCCATCGCCGTTACCGATCCATTATATCAAGTGTTCGCATTTACAGCAAGCGGAAGTTAGAACAAATCCTGAATTACAAACCGGGATAATTTGTCCGCCACGAAAAATAGCCGGTATTTGGTATACTTAATTTGACGGTCACGTAAATAGAACTAATTTAATTCTACAAATGATCTTGTCGGCATCGGTTTGTATAGCGTCCGTCTTCCTCATGGCGGTCAAGGAGAATATAAGATGAGCAACAACAAACAGGAAGCGGCGACTTCGCCTAGCTCCGAGACGAATAACGCTTCGCCCGCAGTACGACAGCAAGTTCCATCCACGGTGGTTCCCATGACGGTAGCGGGCCAACGGTATATATCTCCGAACGGGCGGCACAGCCAGCAAACGCACCGTCGCGCCGAGGACCGTGCTGCCGCGCAAGGTCACGGTAGTGAAAGAGAACAACAAGATCACGACCGGAGCGTGGTGTTGGCTAAACTGCAGAAGACCGCAGAGCGCAAGCAGGCGGAGCAGCGTAGCGCACAGAAATAGCCACTCTGCTTGCACCTCCAGGGATGGGCCGGTTCTTAGTGGATAACCGCGAATCCCTGCCGCGTCACCGATCAGGTTGCTATCGCTCGCTTTGAAACGCTTGCCCGGAAAGTATCGCTCCTTCCGGGCAAGTAACGCAATCCAGCAGTCCGATGGATTCCTGAAATGCACGCCCCCATAGGCTATCGCATGATCTGCATTAGTGCTCGACAACATCCGCGAGGCCGATGTCGATTCCCTGCCCGCCCGTAGTCTGATGCACGTGCGCCGCAATGGTCACCGTGGCTCCGGGCTTCAGCAATGCTCTCGCTTCGGGCCTGATTTCCATGGGCTCGTAGGAGGTGTTATAGCCCGATTCCTCCGCAGCGAGCACGCCATCGACATAGATCTCCACATCCTCGTCATGAAACACGGAGAACTGGAGGTTACGATGCGCTCCAGGCGGAAGCGTGATCGCCCGTCGGATCCAGAGGTCGCCGGGAGTATCGGTCCATGGCGTGCGGCTCCCCGGGATCGTCCCGATGGGAGCGGGTCCTGACTTCCATGTAGAGGCGTCGAAACTCTTTTTGAACCAGTTTGAACCGGGACTCACGTTGGTGTATTGCCAGACAAACGGGCTCAATTTCGATGTCGGCACGACCTCCGTAATATCGGGTTTGGGAGGCAGCGAAACCCATCCGCCCACTTTGGCGTGGTCGCCACTGGACCACTTTTTCCACATCGCGGGGTCCGACAGCATCTTTACGAAAAGCCCGCCGACCACGGGTCGCGCATGCATTCCGTCGCTATTGATGTTGTCCGTAATATACGAGTCGACAAGCGGCATACGGGCGCCGGTCTGATTCAGATAGTCGTAAATCGGCCCGACGAGCGTTTCGAAATCCGCCTTATTGTCCGCAAGCGTAGCGCTCCATATCGACCAGTCCGTTTTCGTCAAATGGGTCCGCGAATCGAGTGGGACGCCGAACGGCTGGAGCTTCTGTATGTAGTACGCGCTCTCCTTTTGCGCCACGGAGGGCGGAAAGACATCCAGGTGCAGGATGTGGTCCCAGACGAGATTGTACTTCTGACTCCAGGTGTTCGGCTGATCGAATGCAAGGCGGGAATGGTTCCCCTCCCCCGCCGCCGTGACCCAATGCATCGCGTCCGCTTTCGCAAGTTTCCTGTAACGCGTCGCATTTGCGGTGTCGCCCCGCATGCGGCACATATCGCCATACGCCGCCAGGCCGATGATGGCCTTGATCGAAAGATTGGAGTTATGCGCCAGGTGTCCCATGAAGTCATCCGTACAGAGCTGATCTTCCGGATCGAGGCCATACGCTTCGAGGTATTTCGCCCATTGCGTCAGTTTTGGCCACCAGGGGGTGACGAAGTTCGCGTTGCCTTCCTCCTGGGCGATCGCATCGCAGAGGATGAGCATATTGCCGCTCTCTTCAACCGGCATTCCTTCTCCGCCGTCATCCGTGCCACGCGCCACGGGATACGTCCCCAGATCATGCGGCGCGTTAGGAAACTTCCAATGGCTGGAAGCGGCATAGCTTAGAATGGGAACAAGCGATGCTTTTGCCAGCGTGGGGCTCAAGAGCACGAACATCGGGTCCATTGGAAAGATGACATCCACGGTGGCGATGTCGCCATTGCTCGTGTTTTCCTTGGTGAACAGAAGCGGCTGTTTGTTTGCGTCTTCCGCGATCCCGACTCCGGCCAGGCACTCCCGATAAGCGAGCGATGCGATATGCGCGTACCGTGCGCCACCGACCTTCGTCAGGTCGCCCATGAGGGCGCGATCGAACTCTTCACAGCGCAGCGTGAGGCGTGGATAGTCCCGCTCGGCCGCCTGCAGAAGCGCGGAAGCGGTGGCGAAATTCTTGCGCCAATAGGGCATCAACTTTCGGCGGAAATAGAGGATCGAATAGACCTCGTCGTACGCCACGGTAACATGGCGAGACACCCCTGCGGCTCCCACGTTGCCGAGGGCGAAGGTGAATGCAAGCACCGGCGTGTCGTCGTTTGCGGCTCGAGGAGAGCGGGAATCGTCTGTCGCGGGCAATTTGCCATGCGTTACAAACCCATTCTCCAGCGTGGCGGCGCCGCCGACGACGGCTTTTGCCTGTTGCGTCGGGGCCGCCACATAAGCGTATCCCCAGTCTATTCGCGTATCGTCGCCGGCAGGCTTGAACAATGTTTGCGCCACCGTGCCTACACGCAGGGCGGTCAAAGGGCCCATCGTCAGCCGTTTCCAGGTCACTTTCTGGGTGGGCGCTTCGACGGCGATTTCGGAACTTGCGCTGTCATAAATCGACACTGCATGCGACATTCCATCGTGTGAGCGAACCGTCCACGTAATGTAGCTAAGCGGTCGACTGAGCGCGTCCAGGTCGTGCGGAAGCGCGGCGGTCAGGAAGGTCATCTTCACATGAACCTGCCCATTGTCGAAGTCGTAAATGCTTCGAGTGGGCGTCACCTCCAGTCCGACCTGTGGAAAAGCCGGCAGCCCCTTTGGATCCACGCCCATGAGGCGGTACGCCTTGCCGTCGACTCGAATCAGACTCACCAGTGGGTGTTCCCGATGGGTCCAATGGCGGGTTGTGTCATCGGTCAGACGGTCCGCTTCAGACCAGATGCTCAGGTACGGATCGCTCGTTACCAGCGGCACGGCGGGGGGTCGAAATTTCAAGATGTCCGCCGCGTGCGCGCATGAATTTTCTTTTTCTAAACCGGATGTCGCCATGACGGCGGCAAAAGCCAGTCCGGTCAAGATCCGTGCCCAATGGTTCATCCCACTCTCCTTCAATAGCCTCTGATGTGCCCAACGGAGTATACCGCAAAGATCCCATGGAGGCATGTGTAGGTATGGAGGCATGCGTAGATATACCCGAGGTCGGATGCTCGCTTAGTTATGGCGGGCCGGCAATCTCCGCTTCAGGCTGCGCGTGAGATTTATCCAGCGCGGCGAAGACTTCCCGGGCGGCGGCGAGACCGTCCCACGCGTCTGGAAACCCTCCATAAACGGTCATATGCAGAATGACTTCGATGATCTCGTCGCGGGTGGCGCCGTTGCCGAGCGCCCCTCGGATATGGGTTTTCAGGCTGCCGATGCGCCCCTGCACCGTTAGCGCGGCGACCGTACACAGGCTGCGCGTCTTTAAATCCAGGCCGGGACGCGCCCACACCTGGCCCAGGGCAAACTCCGTCACCCACTCGGCGTATTGGGGAGCGAGATTGGTAAGGAGTGCGGTGGTCGCCTCGGTAGAGCCTGTAAGCTGCCCCATGATCTCCTCACCGCGTCGCTTACGCTCTGCGATCTCGTCCTGTCCGTCCTGGCCAGCAGACATTTGCTCGCCCCTGCATTTATCTTCTAACATGCCTTGTACTCCCTCCTTTTTTGATTATAGCCCGCCGACCGATTAAGCACAATCACCGGGCACACTCTTCCGTTCCTCCTCTCCTGAGGCGCGAGGTTGACAGCACCGAATTCAAAGGTCTATAATTCCATCGTGGATGGAACCGCCTCAACAACAGAATCATCGCCAGCGGAACAAGTACAACGCTTCTTTTCGGACGTCACCGCCGCGCTTTTCGATCTCGACAATACCCTCATCGAGACTCATATCGACTTTCCCGCCATGAAACAGCGCACTCTTGCGCTCGTGGCGGAACAGAATATGAACGTCGATTCGTTTCGTGACCTGGATATACTAAGCATCGTAGAAGCCGCCACGGAGTTGCTCAGGGCACGGTCTTCCGCTTCCGATATCGCGACCGCCTTTCGTAATCGCGCCTTCCAAATGCTCGCCGAAATCGAGGAGGCGGAGTGCGCCAACCCGGTCGAACTGCCTGGCGCTCGTGATTTCCTGGAGCGATTGCATCGGCGCCCGATTCCCATAGGCATCGTCACCCGGAACTGCCGCGCCGTGTCCGAGCGCTTGATCGCGCAAGGCGGCTTCGCGTGCGACGCGCTCCTGGCCCGAGAAGATGTGGTCCGAACCAAGCCTGATCCGGGACATCTGCGTGAGGCGCTCGCAATTCTGGCAAAACTTTATCCCCCCGCCGTTTCCGCAGACCGGTGCGTCATGGTGGGCGACCATTGGATGGACGTCGCCGCCGGGCGCGCTGCGGGAATGCGCACCGTGGGCCTATTGCGCGGCCGACCGGCGTCCTTCTTTGCCCCATCCCTTCCGGACCTGCTTTGTCAGGACATGGCCGAGTTGAATTCCCTCGTCAGACCTGAGCGTTGACCCATGACGCCCTCCCCTTCCATAGATTCCACTCCATCGCCCGACGTCGTGCCCACGGTTACGCTCTCCATTGCCATTGTGAATTGGAATACGCGTGACTTCCTGCTGAAGGCGCTGGCAAGCATCTATGATGCCCCTCCCTTATGTCCCTTTGAAGTGCTCGTCGTCGACAACGATTCTCACGATGGCAGCGCCGCAGCGGTCACCACGTATTACCCCCTCGTTCGACTGATCGGCAACGCCGACAATCTAGGTTATGCCGAGGGAAACAATCAGGCGATAGACCGGGCGCTGGGCGCGTATATACTCTTGTTGAACCCGGATGTCGTCTTGCCGGCGGGCGGGTTGGATCGCGCAATTGCATTTATGAACGCGCACGTGGAGGCGGGGGCGCTGGGGGTACGTCAGGTACATCCGGACGGGCAACTTCAGCACTCGATTCGCGGCTTTCCGAACCCATCTTCCGTGTTCTGGGAACTGATCGGATTCAGCCGGCTCTTTCCACGGAGCCATGTTTTTGGCGCGTACCGTATGACATGGTTCGACTATGCCCGTGTAGCGGAAGTCGATCAACCGATGGGCACATTCCTGATGATGCGTCGGGAGGCGATCGAACAGGTAGGGCCATTGGATCTTGCCTTTCCGATCTTCTTCAATGAAGTGGACTGGTGTCTGCGATGCAAGCGCGCCGGATGGAAGATCTACTTTACACCGGAAGTCGAGATCGTCCACTATGGGGGCGCGAGCACCATGCAGGTGGGAGCGTCGATGGCCTGGGAGTCTCGGCGCGGGTTGCTGCGCTTTTATGCCAAACATTACCGTTCGGCCTGGCAATTGCCAATGCGCCTTTTGATCGCTCTGGCCTCCTGGCCGCATGCATGGCGTCAGGCCCGCAAGCGTCGAATTTCGAATTAGAACCAGGGATTATTGTGGATCTATCGGTTGTCATCCTGAACTGGAATACGCGCGCGCTTCTGGAAGATGCTCTGCGATCGATCGTCTGCGCCCCGCATCGCGTCGGTGTCGAAACGATTGTCGTGGACAATGGGAGCGCCGATGGAAGCCAGGAGATGGTGCAAAACTGTTTCCCGGGTGTAACGCTCATCCACAACCCGATCAACAGCGGATTCGGTGCGGGAAATAATGTGGCGCTTCCGGTTGCCGCCGGCAGGTACATCCTCTTTTTGAACTCCGACACGGTGGTGGAAGAGGGCGCACTGGATGCGATGGTGCAGTTTGCCGACGCGCATCCGGACATCGGTATCCTGGGGCCGAAACTTCTCAACACCGATGGTTCGCTCCAGTATTCCTGCCGCCGTTATCCCAATCTGGGGACCGGCTTTTTCCGGAATACGCCCCTCGGCCGGCTCTTCCCGAAGAATCGTTTCAACATCGATTATCTCCTGCAAGATTGGGACCATGCTTCGCCTCGCGATGTCGATTGGGTGTCCGGGGCCGCGCTGATGATCCGGCGGTCCCTTTTAGAACAGATCGGCAGCTTCGACGAGGACTTTTTTATGTATTGCGAGGACGTCGACCTTTGCTGGCGCGCCAATCATGCCATCCGGGAAACGGGCGATCGAGAAAGTCCTTCCGCGCAGACACAGGTTCCGCCATCCAAAGCGCTATCCAATATGGCGAATGCGCCACGAGAAAAGGCGAGCAAACCTCCGAATTCCTGGCGCGTCACCTATTTTCCCGATGCCGTGATCCATCATCATATTGGGAAGAGTTCCGACATGGTGCCGACGCGAATGACGTACCATTTCCACCGCAGCCAGCATATATTTTACAAGAAGCATTATGCGGCAGGCACTCCCCTCTGGCTGCGTCCTATTATTCCGGTCGGTATCTGGCTACGCGCCGCAGGGAAACTCCTGCGTTACCGCATCGTTTATTTCCAGCGCAGGGCGCGTGGCGAGCACCGGCCCATTCCCAGCGCTCAAGAGCAGCCAAAAGAACAGCATAATAAAGCAGACGGAGAAAACTCGTGAGTAAGCCGCCATGGCTCAAGATCGTGGATTCCGAGGGAGCAATTGAGCCTTCGGCGGACGGCGCGGCACTTCCCGCACGGGATCCAAGGGCTCTCAATCGCCTGGATTGGTTTACTCTGACGCTGATTGCACTTGCGTTGGCGCTGGCGCCTCTGTTTGCCGGCTCGTTCGCCAATCTCCAGATGGCGCCCACGGCGGATTCTCCGTATGCATTGCTCTCGAGTCTGGGACTTTCCATGATCGCCTGTCTGACGGGGATCGCGGGCGCGGTGCTCCTGTGGCGCGAACACAGACGTAAAGTAGCCATCGGAGCCGCGCCGGGCCTGGCGGGAGCGACCGTGCTCCTGGCCCTCTGGTCGTTGATCACGCTGGCCCGTTCCCATGCCCTGGCGGCAAGCATGAACGTGTTGTTGGTCCTCGTCTGCTCCCTACTGATTGCCGGATCGATCTCACGTTTATCGCGAGATCCCAGAGCACTGGCGGCGCTCCTCCGAACCGTGATCGCGGTTGGCGGGATCGTGGCGGGGATCGGAGTACGTGAGTATTTGGGAGCGTTCCGAGGCAATCCACAGTATCGCACCTTCTCGACATTTGTGAATCCCGATTTCCTCGCCGGTTACATGCTCCTTGCGTTGCCGGTGACTCTCGCCGCGTTCGTCGCGGCAAAGGAGCGCATTGAAAAGCTGCTTCTGGGCATCGGATTGACCTTGCAGGTCGCTTGCCTTGCGATGACCGGATCCAGGGCAGGATTTGGAATGTTCGCGATTTGTCTTGTTGTCTGGCTGGCTGTGGTCGCCGCTCTACGGCTGACCAACGGCAGAGGACGCCCCCTCGCCATGGCGCTCGGGCTCATTGCCCTGGGCGCGGTCATCGGCAGTGCACCCCTGACCGCTCGCGTGGCGGCGTTCAATACGCCCGCGACCGCGCATTCTTCCTGGCCCGGCGCGCCCACCGGAACCGCCCCGACCTCACAGGCACATTCGGCTCAGTTCCGCCTCTATACGTGGATAGGGACCGTACGGATGGCGTGGGCCAATCCTATTTCAGGCACGGGAATCGGCACATACGAAACTGCCTATCCCAGATATGCGGAAACGGCGTTTACCGCGCACGCGCACGACAGTTACCTCCAGTGGGCGGCTGAGACGGGAGTACCGGGCGAGCTCCTTCTACTCGCCGTGATCGCGGCGGCGGCGGCGTTTGCGACCCATGTGCTTGTGTCCCATCCGGCCGCTCCCGAGTTGCCCCTTGTTCTGAAATCGTTCGATACTCCCGACGCGCTCCCGGATCCACGGTATATCGTGCTGGCAGGCCTGCTGAC
>JBBRKX010000145.1:0-8652 GCA_038231675.1 Chthonomonadales bacterium
GCATCTGCAGGAGACGTTCGGCAAGGAAGTGCTCTTTTTGAAAGGCGATGTTTCGAAGGCCAATCGTGACCGAATGGTCGAGCGATTCCAGAACGGCGGATCCGAAACGCCGATCTTCTTGCTGTCATTGAAGGCGGGAGGCGTCGGACTGAACCTGACGGCGGCGAACCATGTCTTTCACTTCGACCGTTGGTGGAACCCAGGAGTGGAAAACCAGGCGACGGACCGCGCTTTTCGAATCGGGCAGAAGAAGAACGTTCAGGTCCATAAATTCATCTGCGCCGGAACGCTGGAAGAGAAGATCGACGCGCTGATCGAGAGCAAACGCCAGATCGCGGGCGAGGTCGTCGGAACGGGCGAGAACTGGCTGACTCAGCTTTCCACGGATGATTTAAAATCGCTGATCGCTCTGCAACGGGATGCGGTCACGGGATAAAGGAAGCGATTATGCCCTCTTACGACTACGATTATGGCTACAGCCCCACGATCCGTACGAAAGGCGGAATCAAGTTACAGGGCAAGCGCGACGCGGAGAATTGGTGGGCAAAGCGCTGGATGGAGATTCTGGACTCCTTCGGCCTGGGCGGTCGCCTGACGCGCGGGCGTTCTTATGCCCGCGCCGGGCAGGTGCAAAATATCGACGTCCGGGAAGGCGCTGTTACGGCCAGGGTTCAGGGTTCCAGTCCCAGACCCTATAAAATCACGCTGGAGATAAATCCTCTGACCGAAAAACAGTGGGATCAAGTCATTGAAGCTCTTTCCGAGCAGGCGTTGTATGTCGCGACCCTTCTGGCGGGCAAAATGCCGGAAGACATCGAGACTATCTTCGCAACGGCAAAGGTAGGACTGCTACCCCAAAAGGAATCGGAAATTGAGACCGATTGCTCCTGCCCGGACGCCTCCAACCCATGCAAGCACATCGCCGCAGTGTTTCTGTTGCTGGGAGAAGAGTTCGACCGCGACCCTTTCTTGATCTTCAAGCTGCGTGGCATGCCGCGCGATACGTTGCTGGCGCGCCTGACGGAGCGTACCACTGCCGCGCCTGAGAGTGACACCTCCTCTGCCGCTCCGCCTGAGCCGATCGTAGCGGACCCAACGGTATTCTGGGCAGGCGCCGCGATACCGGACACTCTCTTGGGGGAAGTGAGAAGGCCGCCGGTTGCCGCGGCACTCCCGAAACGCCTGGGTAGTTTTCCGTTCTGGCGCTCCGACGAACCATTTCTTTCCACTATGGAGGGCGTTTATACGGCCGCATCATCACACGGCCTCGATCTCATCATGGGGAAAGGAAGGTTCCAGGCCGTCCGCCCCAGCAGAAGCAACGATTAATGGGGTGTCGGCATCGCTCTTTACTTCGCGGGGTTCGACTTTTTGACCCCGCCGCGTCGGGTCTTCGTCTTTCTGCCCTGGTTGTTCGGAGCCTCTATTGTGGACCGGGGCGGCATGAGCTTCAGTTTCCCGTCTGCTTTGAGCTGGGCGACTTTCTCCCATGCGCGATCGAACATAAGCCTGTCCCGCGCGGGATCATAAGGAGGAGGCGCGCCGGGATCGTTCGGGGCCGTACTTTGTTTGTGACCGTTGGAGGCCCCGACGCCTGGCTTCCATCGCCCGGGTGGCGGCACCTTCTTCCCGTTTGCCATCGATATAAACCTCGCTTTCCTCAAAAATTCCGTTTGTGCCGGGAACGTCTATTCTACCACGAACAACCCTGAGCGCGCATTCCGTGGTTGATCGGCCGTCTGGCCCGTTCCAATCCGGTCGCCCCGCTATTCCGAGACGGGAGCGGGTACAGGGAAAGTTATGCGCACACATGCGCCGCCATGATAGCGATTCTCAAATGCAATGGTTCCACGCAGATCATAGCGGCCCGTCGAGTCGATCAGGCCAAATCCGGTGTTGGCCGCTTTATTCCAGTCAAATCCAGGGGGAAAGCCGGGGCCTTCGTCGGAGACTTCCAAGGCGACGAAGTCTTTCTGCATCGCAAGGGTCAGGGTGATTTCGCCGCGACCATGCTTGACGGCGTTGCTGACCAGTTCCGAGACCAGCAGCGCAAGCGACGCACCCTCACGCATGGGAAGCCGCACATCCTCCACCTGAAAGCGTATATTGCGCCCTCCTGTCGTGCTTTGCAGCAGAGGGACCAATTTATTCATGGCCGCCCGGGTGGAGATCGTGTTCGCATAGGCGCCCGCTTTCGTTTCTTGAGTCAGCAGATCGTGTATCTCCGCCAGGGAACGCGCATGCCGGCCGATACGGGTCATTGCGGAGACAGGAATTAGATCCTGGGCTTCCTCTACTTGGAGGTCTACAAGGGCCGAGATCACCTGCAAGTTGTTTTTGACACGATGATGGGTTTCCTGGATCGCACGACGTAGACGAATATTCAGATCTTCCACCTCGGATTGGTGACGGTGTAAAATCTCTTCGTCTTCCTTGTGCTCGGTGATGTCCGTACAGGTGCCGAACCATTTCAGGATCTTCCCGTCTTCATCGTAGACGGGAACCGCACGGCCCAAAAACCAGCGGTAGCCTCCGTTCTTATGGTCTTTAAAACGATATTCTATCTGATAGGAATCGCCGGTGCGCACGGAGTTGTACCAGGTCGTATAGCAATGTTCCAGATCGTCCGGGTGCAGGATCGGCTTCCAACTCGTATCGCCGCCTTCGCCACGTGGAAAGCCCGTAAACGCATACCACCGCTCATTATAATAGTCTATATAGCCGTCCGGTCTGGCCGTCCATACTATTTGCGGCATCGCGTCCGCCAACCGCCGATACCAGGCTGCGCTATCCCGAAGAGAGGCCTCCGTGCGTTTCCGTTCCTCAAGATCGACAATGAAGCCGACGCCGATCTCTTCCGGCCCGCCCAGAAACGCTGTGGTGACCAGCACGGGAAGACGCGTGCCATCCTTTCGAAAGTACTCCTTCTCGAATGGCGCATGGCGCCCTGTTCTTTGAATCTCCTCGATGGCCGACAGGTCCAGATGCCGCCACTCCGGCGGCGTCAATTCGCGCCAGTTGACGGCTCCGGAAAGAGCTTCTTCGCGCGTATATCCCAGCATGGCCACGAACGCGTCGTTCACCTGACGGATCTTTCCGCTTGTGTCCGCGACCATGACGCCGATAGGGGCGGCCTCGATAATCTGCTTCGCCTGCTGTTCGCTTTCTCGCAACGCGCGTAGCGCCTCCTGTTTCTGCGTTTCCTCCTTCTGCGCCATCTGCGCCTGCCTCACCGCATCCACCGCCAGCCAGGCCCGCTGGCTTACGCTTTCCGCCAGTGAGATCTCCGCGGGCGTCCATATACGCAGTGCGCTGGAATCCAGGATAAAGGCGCCTACCCAGTTTCCGCCGCGCATACAGGGAACGATAACAAACGCCCGGACATTGAGCGGGCGGTAAGCCATTTCATAGGCATCCGCAGTGCGCGAATCGAGCGCCGCGTCCGAGACGACGAGAACCTGTCCGCCATGAAGCGCGGCAAGAAAGTCCGTAGAGCCGAAGGAGGAGAGCGCATAGGTTCCTTCCGAAGAAAAGGTGTTCTCCGTGTAGTTGCGGTGCACGGTAATTCGATCGGCCTCGACGTCCACTTCATTGAAGTGAGCACGAGACACATTCAGATGCCGCCCGACGGCCTGAGCCACGGTCCAGAGAATATCCTCCGGATCCGAAAGCAAACGTACTCTATCCGCCAGTCCACTCTTGAATTCTTGATGCAGCAGGGCGTGCTTCTGATCCGTGATGTCCCGCAGAATACTCAGATGCTCACCGGGGGCAACGCGGCAGGCCGAATAAGAAGCCACCCGTGTCTGCCCGTCTGCACGCATAAACGTAAACTCTCCGCTGCGTCGTCCGGTCTGAAGATAGTCCTGAAACTGCGCTTCCGCAGTCGGACCATCCCCCACTGTCAGATCTCCGACCTTCATATCCAGCAACTGTTCGCGCGAATAGCCAAACAGATCGCAGGCAGCGTCATTCACGTCCATATAACGGCCGCCATCGTCGGCAAGCACCATAGCGTCCGGACTATTTTGAAACAGAAGACGAAAGCGTTCTTCACTCACGGGCATTATCTTCCCAGGGGCTCCCAGGTGGCTTCAGAGAATCTATCGAACGTCCACATCCATGGGCAGAACATGATTGATGACATAATTTTCGCTGTCCGGCTGACGCTGCATGGGCTGTACTTCTCCACGCGCATCGGTCGCCCTCGCAAGAAGCGTATAGCGGCCACGCTGGGCCGGCACTTGCCAGGCGTATTCCCAGAACCGCCAGGCATGGCGGATCGGCTTGCCCAGCAGGCTCGCCGTTTGCCACGATTGTCCGGCGTCTGCGCTTACCTCCACTCGGGCGACATCGGAATTTCCCGTCCATGCGGCCCCATACACCCGGTACGTCGAGCCTGCGGTGAGAACCTCGTGAATGTCCGGGCGGGCGATCTGAGATTTTATCTGCATCTCCGTTAGCGGAACGCGGGTTGGAAGCCCATTGGTGCGTTCCCACATCGCGTAATCCACGGACTGAAAGTAGCCGTTAAAGGGAGTTTCCGTCACGATCAATCGCGTCAGCCACTTCACGGACGCCACGCCATACCAGCCCGGGACCACGGCCCGTAGAGGAAACCCATGTGAAGCCGGAAGATTCTCTCCATTCATGCGGTATGCGAGCAACACCTCCGGAAGAACGGCGCGGGACAGCGGCAAACTGCGCGCGAAATGGATGGGACCGGTCGGCTTCGGCGGATCTTTGATCTCGCCGCTATCCGCGCCTTCCAATACTACTTCCGTTGCGCCCGAACGAATGCCCGCTCTTTTTAAGATCGCCCCTAGAGGGACACCCGACCACTCCGCGTTGCTGACGCCGCCCAGTTCCCATTGAGCGCCCTTGACGGCAGGTGATAAAAACACGCGGCCGTTCCCCGCGCACTCCAAAGTTGCGGTCACCGTTTGCGCTTGCATCTTAAGCAGGTCCGCATAGGAGAGTTCCAGCGGGGTACGCACCGCGCCCTCGACTTTCAGGCGCCAGCTTTTTACATCCAGAGCGGGCACGGCAAAATGGCTGCGGATGTAGAAGCGCTCATTCGGGGTAAGATAGGCATTGAGCGACGAAAACGGAAACTCAAGGTTTTCCGGCATCTTCTCACGGACGATCAGACCAGGCAATGGAGCGTCTTCGTGCAATGGCGCGAATGCCGGCGCCTGTCCTGCTGCCGGTCCACCCTGAAGGAGCGCGGCAAGAGGCACCCCTGCCGCGGCTGCGGCGCGTAAAAAAGCGCGCCGGTTCATGCCTTCTCTTTCGGGTAACTGCTGCTCGTCCATCACTTCCGCTCCTCTGTACGCTTAGAACTCTGGGATCAGGCGATCCTCGCAACCATAACCTACCGGAATAATCCCAGGTTTGTTCCCGTTCTACCCCGGTACGGCATCCGCGCCCTCGGCGGCGCGCTTCATCCGGCGTAAAGGTTGTGTATTCAACATGCAAATCCCTTTCGCTAAAGTGCGCGCACACGCAAAGTGTTGGGTCTCCACGTAGGAAATCGGTCCTCATCGGCCGAATACAGAGGCTGTGCGTCGCGGCCTTCCTAAGATCGGGGGATGCGGCTACGTTATCAAGCCTCGGACGGCGGGACGCTCCTGCCGCAAATTACCGAGGCACTTCAGAAATTTCACGAAAGAGACCAATCGAGCAACGATTAGGAAACCATACCGATGCAAAAAACCATGACGATTCCAACATTCACTCTCTTGCGAGCGGGGGTCACCGCGCTCCTCATGACATGCGTATCCGCGGGATACGCGGGCGGCCTGCATCCATCCAGCGCGGCGGATGCGGCGCACACGTCGAAAAAACCGGCGGCGCACCGAACACGTCGGGCCAACCCGAGCAAGTTCTGGGTGTATATCGGCACCTACACCAATTCCGGCAGCAAGGGCATTTATATTTATCAGATGGATGCAAAGACCGGTGCGTTGAAGCCGGAAGGACATGGCCCTGCGGTCGTCGATCCCAGTTTTCTTGCGATCCATCCAAACCACCATTTTCTGTATGCCGCCAATGAGGTCGCGAATTTCCAGGGAACCGATAATGGCGCGATCAGCGCCTTCGCCATCGATCCTAAATCGGGCGGGCTTACCCTCCTCAATCAACAGGCCTCTCACGGCTCCGGACCATGCTTCGTCGCCGTGGATAGGGCCGGCAAGAACGTGCTTACGGCGAACTACGGCAGCGGCAGCGTGGCGGTTCTGCCGATCCGACAGGACGGCGGGCTGGAGGCCGTGTCCTCCTTCGATCAGCATACCGGAACCAGCGTGAACAAGGCCCGGCAGGAGGGTCCGCACGCCCACTCCTTCGATGTCTCTCCGGACAATCGCTTCGCCATCTCCGCCGATCTGGGGCTGGACAAGCTTTCCGTTTACCATCTGGACGCCGACACAGGAACGATCACACCGAATGATCCTCCCTTCCTTGCGATCGCGCCGGGTTCCGGGCCCCGCCACTTCGCCTTTCATCCTGACGGCCATCACGCCTATCTCATCAATGAGATCAAATCCACCATCACGGCGCTTTCGTACGATCCCGCAAAGGGGGCGTTTTCCAAGATCGGGACGCTTTCCACGCTGCCGGCGGGCTTCACGGGAAACAGCACCTGCGCCGAAGTGCAGATGCACCCTTCCGGAAAGTTCCTGTACGGCTCCAATCGCGGGCACGACAGTATCGCCATCTTTTCCATAGAACCCGAAACTGGCAAGATACACCATGTCGGCTTCCAGCCAACCGGAGGGAAGACGCCCCGCAATTTCAGCATCGATCCAACGGGGCATTTCCTTCTGGCAGCCAATCAGGATACGGATAACGTCGTCGTGTTCCGTATCGATCCACGCAGCGGGAAGCTCAGCCCCACCGGGCAGACCCTCTCGATACCAAGACCGGTCTGTGTCCAGATGATGCCGGTCGAGTAGAAGAAGCCGCACTGGCTCGCGCGTTTGTGCCGCGCCCCTATGACAGGATCACTCGTTTCCCTGCCTAACCAGGGTTGCTGCGAGCTGTGGCGAAGAGATGTTTTCTCGCCATGGCTCACGGCAAGAGTGCCTCCCATTGCCCCTCGCGGTATGCGCCAGTCAAGCACAGCATCTTACAGGCCACCAGCAAGCGTCATGGCGCCCCTGATAGTCGCTTAAATATGGCAGGGCGTTTAATGAGAAAAAAGGAACGGTTTACTCGATGGCCCCGGCTCGCTTTAGCACGGTGAGAATTTCCACGGAATTGGCGTGATCTTGCTCTTCTTCCATGGCCCACTCCCACACGGACTGATTGCCCGTATGTGCTCTCGGGTCCGCCCCCCTTTCCAGCAGCAGCCGTAGTGTTTCCACGCTTCCCGAAGTGATCGCCTGCATTAAGGCAGTCTCGCCGCCGGCGTTTCTAGCGTTCACGTTCGCTCCCGCCTGCAAAAGAAGCGTGACTACCTCTGTCTGTCCGCTTCGTGCTCCCGCCATAAGCGGCGTCCAACCAACCTCTCCAGATAAGGCATCGGAGCCGCCAATTTGGCTGCCATCCACTTCCGCCCTCGCTTGCAGGAACGCCTTGACAATTTCGACATGTCCCATGCCGGCAGCCAGGACCAAAGCGCGCCTGCCGTGCTTATCTGGCGTATTGGCATCCGTTCCACGCCTCAGTTCGGCATTGACCGCGGCGAGATCACCCTGTTTGGCTGCACCATGTAGAATGCCCATTGTGCTCCTTTTCGAGGTGTGTTTCCATCCTTTTCTTCACCAGAGTCCATCCAATCATCGTGGGGCATTTGAGATCAAAGGTAGAAGGTAAACTTGTGCCAGTCATAGACTGCCTGGTAGGGCGTCTTCCGTCCGAGCTGGATGGTGCGGGCGGGAGAAGCCATACCGCACTATCCAGCCCTTCAGGTCGTGGATCATCTCCTGGGAGGCGGCGTAGGTCTGCTTCTTGGTCGTGTTCTCCTTCGTCAGCCCGTAACCCGTGTTATTGGGCAGGCTTCGTGCCCCAGAGTGCGGCAAGGGCGTTGTGCGAGCAAGAACGGTTCTCGTTTGCGCATTAAGAATTTCCTAAAACATCCGTTACCGATTGATTACTAAGCTGCTCGGCCAGTCCGATGATGATGCCCTCAGGGCCACGCAGGAAGCAGAGCCGGTAGATGTCCTCCTACTGCGCGATCTCGCCGACGAGTTCGGCACCGTGGCTACGCAGGCGGGCAACGACGTAGTCGATGTCGTCGACAGCGAACATGATGCGGCGTATGCCCAGCGTGTTCGCCGGCGCGCTTTCCGGCTCGGCTCTGGCCGCCGGTGGCGTGTGGAACTTCGTCAGCTCAAGCCGGCTGTGGCCGTCCGGGGTCCGCATCATGGCGATGTCGGCACGGACGTCGTTGAGCCCGACGACGCGGTCCACCCAACGCCCTTCGACCGGCGCCTCGCCTTCCAGCTCCATACCGAGTTCGGCGAAGAACGCTTTGGCAGCCTCGAGGTCGTCGACAACGATGAGAACGTTGTCCATCCGTAGCAATTTGCTTTTTGCAGTCATATTTCTATCATACGCTTCCCGTATCGGTGACCGGAAGCCGACCGAAGGGCCGCGGTCATCCGGTCGGACGATCCTCCTCCGATTCGGGCGCCCGGAGCACGTACC
>JBBRKX010000146.1:0-8649 GCA_038231675.1 Chthonomonadales bacterium
ACGACCCTGTGGAGTGCAGTTGAATGGGAACGCCACTGGTAGAGGTAAGCGTCATTCCGCCTTCCAGGGAAAGTCGGGTGTCACACTCTACCGGCAAGTCCTGGAACGTGAAGCGGCCGGTGTTGTCTGTCCGGCATTTCCATTGGTTTCCGGCCTCCGCATCGGGAATCATCCGGAAGGTTCTGATACTTCCATTGAAAAGGATAGACTTGTATTCACTGGCATCCCTGATAGGTTTCAGGAAAGATAGTTTAAGCAGGGACTGGATAACCGGGCTTCCATCCGCAAGCACAAGTCGCCCCTGGATCTTGCGCAAAGGCTGTAAATGCAATTCCAGTTTGTCCATGGCGCCCGAGTCTAAATTTATGGGTCTCCAGAGGAAGCCTGACCCGGGAACATAGGCGGTCAGGGCGATGCTGTAATACGGATATTTATCCATCGCGGGCTCAAGCGTTGTGGTAAGTCGAAAGGAACCCATCGCGTCGGCCATGAATTTTTGAAAATAGGTCTGTCCGTTGTTGGTTTGCCAACCGAGATACATGCGGGCGTTGCCTGCTGTATGCCCGTTCGGCAGGATTACCTTACCGGCGACGGTAACTGTTGTGTGAACCAGAACTTCCGATGCCTGAAGCGGCTCTATTTTCGGAAGGTAATCGAGGAGCGACGTTTGCGGCCGCGGATGCACCTGAGCCCATGCCGGGTTTGCCATAAGACAAACACTTAGGAAAAGTAAAATACCACGCATAGTCGCGTCCTCCGAACCACATCGAATGTGAGATAGCCCGGCAAAGCGGAAGAAACCAAAACGGTGGTGGGGCGAGGGCAACCGTTTTTTTCGGTGTCGGCATTAAGACGGTAGGGAAAGCCGTCAAGTTACACTTCTGTTTGATAGATGCGCGGCGATCTTATGCAAAAATGGCGTCCGATGTAACCTTTCCACTTGAAAGAGGCGTCTTATGCTTCGGTAGGGAACTTCTCCCTATTGCCTCCGTGAACCTTTAGACGTTCCGAAGGACCTAATATGTGAAGCGAATGCGTCTTCATCTCCGTCCAATAAACAGGCTGCCGGAATCGCGCAAGAGGAACCCGTACGACCCGTACGGAATAGAGTGCTCGAACAGTAAGGCTCCTTTGGCCACGGGATTGCATTGCAGGATGGGAGCGGAATTATGAAACGGCTACAACGAACCGGACTCTTCACGATTATTCTCGCACCCGCAGTGCTGGGTCTCCTTACGGCAGGCTTCCATCGAACGAAGGCGTCCGCCATCCTGCAGGGAAGCCCCATCGTTCCTGGGCCGCACATGGTGCCGGAAGCGGCGGTTGGCGGAACGCGCGGGCCATCCGCACTGCTCTTCCAATCGGACGGTAAGCGGGTATATATCGCGGAGCAGGATGAGAATAGCGTCGCCGTTTTCGATCCGGGATCTCAGAAACAGGTCGCGAGCGTTCCGTCGGGTGGAGAGCAGCCGGTCGGTCTTGCTTTGTCGCCGGATGGCCGCACGCTTGCCGTAACGAATATGTTCTCGGGGTCCATCGGCCTTATCGATCCAATTAAGAACACGCTCCGTGCTTCCGTGCCATTGCGCGGCGAACCCTTTGCCGTGGCGATCAGCCGCGCCGGAAAGGCGTTCATAACACTGCTCGACCTGGATCAGGTGGCGGTGGTCGACCTTGCAACGGCAAAGATCGTGGAACGCATCCCGGTGGGGCGCAGGCCGCGTGCTCTGGCATTTACTCCCAATGAGAAGACTCTCCTGTGTGCTAACCTGACCGGCGGCAGCGTCAGCGTGATCGACGTCGCTTCCTTGCGCGAGCGTAGCCGGGTCACGGTCCCCGCAATCAATTTGCGCGGCATGGCGCTGACGCCGGATGGCGACGAGGTATTGGTTACGGGGCAGCAGCCTCACAACGACGTGCCTACCGATCGGCCGGAAGCGATGTGGACGAATGTGCTTCTGGTGCTGCGCCTCGGCGAAGGCACGGTATCCCTCGCGCATGTGGTGACGCTAGACACCGCGGATTATGGAGCAGCCGATCCCTGCGGCGTGGTGGCGGACCCCAACGGGCAATCGGCCTATGTCGCCTTGAGTGGGACGCACGAAGTCGCGGTTGTGCCGCTGACGGGGAAGAAAGACGGAAGCGACATTGCGCGGGTGCTCGTGGGCGCCAACCCGCGCGCGATAGCGCTACGACCGGACAAACCGGAACTCTGGGTCGGGAACCATCTCGGCAACTCTCTTGCCATATTGCATGGGGGTACGACGGAGGAGAGTGAAGTCGACCTCGGCGCCCCCACCCCGTCACCGAACCGTCGGATGAAAGGTCGCTTCCTGTTTGCCAGCGCGCACCTCACGCGGGGAAGACATTTTTCATGTGAGACGTGCCATCCCGATTTCAGCGAGGACGGCCTCTCCTGGAAGTTCGCCCATGTGCACGACAAGATCGATCTCAGGAATACGCGGGATCTGCGGGGGAATATTCTGCTCACGCCGCCTTATGGATGGGGGGGCAGGGAAGAGGATTTCGAGGTCTTCGTGAACACGGAGCTGGAGGGATTGACGCGTACTCATAAGCTTGCCCACAAAGATGTCCATGCGTTCTGGGACCTGGTCAACGAGACCCCGCTCCCTCCCAACCCCTACCGCAAGCCGGACGGAACACTCACGGTTTCCGCGCTCCGCGGCAAGGCTCTCTTTAGCGGCGAGGCCGGTTGTGTCACTTGCCATGGGGGGGATCAGCACGGCGGCACCGCGAAACGCGCCTTCATCGGCACAACGCAGAATGGGCTTGAACTCGACGTTCCTCACCTTGCAGGCGTCTATGCCAGCGCCCCTTATCTTCATGACGGCCGCGCGACGTCTCTGGAAGAGATTTTCACGAAATACAACCCCGAACACATACATGGCAAGGCGGATGAGCTCACGCCCGCACAGTTGAGCGATGTCCTCGCCTATGTGCGCGAGTTCTGACCCCACCCCCGCATCTCCGCTGCGGGGGTGAGGGGCTGGGGAGCCTACTCGACGGTGACGCTCTTCGCGAGGTTTCTAGGCTGGTCGATCTCGCAACCGCGTGCTTTGGCGATATAGTAGGCGAGCAACTGCATCGGCACCATCGCAATGATCGGCATCAGCGCTTCAAGAGTGGAAGGCACTTCGATTACGGCGTCGGCGCAGTCGGGAACGGTGTCGCCTTCCCGCACCACGGCCACGACCGTTCCTTCCCTGGCTTTGACCTCTTTTAGATTACTGACCATCTTTTCGTTAGTGGACGGCTGGGTGCAGAAGCCGATCACGGCGACGCCAGGCTCGACCAGGGCGAGCGGACCGTGCTTCATTTCGCCGGCGGGATACGCTTCGGCGTGAAGATAAGAGATCTCTTTCAGCTTCAGCGCCGCTTCCATGCCTGCCGCATAATCGTATCCGCGGCCGAGATAGAAGAAGGTGGTATGGTTGGCGAGCGTTTCGGCGAGCGTCTCGAGAGATGCCTCCCGCTCCAGGCACGTTTCGATCATGGCGGGCAGCGCACGGAGCGCATCGACATATTCGGTTAGGGCCTCCGGCGAATGGTGTTTCGCCGGGTCTATCTGGGCAAGGTAAAGGCCCAGAAGCGCCAGTGCGGTCAGTTGGGCCAGGTAGGCCTTGGTGGACGCCACGCCGATTTCCGGCCCGGCCAGGGTTAAAAGCGAGGCGTCGGCATCGCGGGCCAGCGTGCTGCCGATAACGTTCACAATGGCGAGCGTCGTGCCGCCCTTCGCTTTTGCTTCGCGCATGGCGGCCAGCGTGTCGGCGGTTTCGCCGGACTGCGAGATCAACACGACGAGCGTTTCAGGGTCTACGAGGGGATCGCTGTAGCGGAATTCGCTTGCCACGCTCACTTCTACCGGGCGCCGCAACAGTTGCTCGAACAGCCGCTTCCCCACCACACCCGCATGATAGGCCGTGCCGCACCCGACGATGACCACGCGCCGGAAGTGGGACCAATCCTCCGCGGTGAACGGCAAATTGGACAGCGTGACCTGGCCCGCATCTGTAAGCCTGCCTCGGAGCGTGTTGCGGACGGTGCGCGGTCCCTCATGGATCTCCTTCAGCATAAAGTGAGGATACCCCCCCTTTTCCGCCGCCTCGTCGTCCCATGTCACTTCCAGGGGAACCCGCTGCAGATCCTTGCCGTCAAGATCCGTCACGGCAACGCCTTCGGGGGTAATCGTGGCAAAGTCGCCGTCCTCGAGAAGGATGACGCTGCGGGTATAGCGCATCACCGCCGGAATATCGGAGGCGAGGAAGTTCTCTCCCTTGCCGAGGCCGATTACCAGCGGCGAGTCTTTGCGCGCCACGAAGACCGTATTGGGAACCTCCAGCGAGAGCACCGCGACCGCATAAGAGCCGGTGACCCGCTTCAGAGCGGCGCGGATGGCCGCCTGCACGCGTGACGTCGAAGCCGGTTCCACCAATCCGACGCCGCGTGACTGCCGCGTCCGTGTGCTGACTTCCGCCACCAATGCGGGCAGAGCCTCGCGGTCCATGTTCGGCTCATGGGCCATGGAATCGCCTTGAAGCTCCTGTTCGATCAGATGCGCGATCACTTCCGTGTCGGTTTCGGAAGTAAATTCATGTCCGTTCGCGATCAACTCCGCGCGCAGCTCCGCGTAGTTTTCAATAATTCCGTTATGGACAACCGCGATACGCCCGGAGCAGTCGCGATGCGGGTGCGCATTGGATTCGGTGGGACGGCCGTGTGTGGCCCACCGGGTGTGCGCGATCGCGATAGTCGCTGCGTGCTCTTCGGTTTCCAGAGCCCGTTCGAGGTTCGCGATTTTGCCAGTCGCCCGCACGACCCGGATGCTGTTGCAGTTGGGAAACGCGACGCCTGACGAATCGTATCCGCGGTATTCCAAACGTTTGAGGTTGGAAAGCGCTGTTTCGACCGCCGGACGGTTGCCTATATAACCTGTGATGCCGCACATATGTTCGGTTCTCCTCAAGAAAGCGCAAAGATCGACGGGGCGATTTGCGTTGTCCTGTTATTGCCTATGGTTGTCGCCGCATGGGGAGCACTGCCCCTCCCATGCGGCGGTACGATTCAATACTTTCGATGGACGATGATGCCTGCGAGGATCTTGTATCGAGACGGATGCTAACCTGAATTGCTTCCGCCGGTGGCCTGCGTGCAATCCAGGGCGGCTTCGAACGAAAAGACGGTTCCGCTCCTCGCCAGGCGTGCTGCCAGTTGCTCCAATTCTTCTCTTTGCGTCTGCGTGAGCGTATCCGTGACGAGTCGGATCGTTTTGCCTATCAACACGTCGCCCCCAAAACTCCAGGGATGCCGGCGGCCTAGTTTGGCGCTGTCTACGGCGACGATCACTTCCGGAATATCGGCGAGGAGTTGCTTTAGAAAAGCAGCCTCTTCCGCCCGGTGGGAATAGAGTTCGAGATTCCCCGAAGAGGAACCTGGGTCGAACATAACACCGCTCGCCCCCACGATCGCAAGGCTGGGTTGGAAGGCGCTACGGAACTCCGGAGTATGGAAAGCGCAATCCTCGGGGGCGTAGATATCGCCGAGAACGCCGGTCGATAACCCTGCGGCGACAAGTTCCATGAGAGAGGGGACGCTGTTGGTAAACACGATGAGATTACGCGGCCTGCCGTGCTCCGCGACGGAGCGGCGAAGCTCATGTGCCACCGCGAACGGGGTACTGCCTGCGGTAAGAGCGATGGCCAGATCATCCGGTAAGGTGGTGATGATCGCGCGTGCGATGGCCTCCTTGGCCTCCAGATTGCGACCAAGCTGATCCGTAAAGTAGCCGGGACTATGTCCCGAGCGAGCGATCATCACTTTCCCGCGTCGAACTTCGATCCCCTGTATACGACCGATCAATTGCTGAAGGTAGTCCAGGTCGCGCCGGATCGTGCGTGTGTCGCACCCAAGATCTTCCGCGAGCACATCGAGATCCTGGGGCTCCTGCTTATCCGCTAGTTTTTCAAGCAGCCGCAAGCGGCGGCCTTCTGCCTGTTCCGACATCGTCGTCCCTTGAGCCCAGTTCCAATACGAATGATAACCCCAATCCGCCATGGTGTCAAGACTATTTGACCTGATCTATATACAATAAGACAGAAAATCGTGCAATCCGTGACAGAAAAATTTGGTGATGTGACAAAATATATGGGATTCGCTGCAAAAGATCAGGGGAAAGATTCTCCTTGACAGGGCCGTATAGACGCAATACAATAGAAAAATCCACATCCCTTTACCCGATATATTCAAATTGGCTTCGGGCCTGCCCGGCTGTCATGGTGACCGGCACAGAGAGGCGTAAGGCGCAAACGATGGAAGGGGCTTCGGCTGCCTATTATCGGCCCTGGAGGAGGAGGCGAAGACGAAAACGCGTTCGCCGCCTGCTTCTGCTTGCCGGCCTCATCGCCGTGTTCTGTTTGTTGCGCGCCACGTGGCGCTCCCTGTCCGGCTCCAGGGCCCCGGCCCCCCCGCTGCCGGGCGCGCTCGGGGAAAGGGACCATTATCCGGATCCTCCCGGAATTGTTCTTCACGCCTCGGAGAGCCCGGCGGTCATCGAAGGGCAGCGCATGGATGCGGCGATGCTGGAGCGCATCCATGCGCACGATCATCCGGGATGGGCCACGGTTTTCGAAGGCAAGACGTATCATATCGGATATCACTATGTAATTCTGCCCGATGGGACGATTCAACAAGGGCGGCCCGACCATTGTATCGGGGCGCATACGCGCAAGCACAATACCTGGATCGGCATCTGCGTGATCGGCGCATTTTCCAGCATATCGAATCCGCACTGGAAGCCATCTACACCCTCGCGAAAACAGGTGCGCTCCACCGTGGCGCTGTGTGAACGTTTGATGTCGCGGTATCATATCCCGCCGGGCAAAGTAAAGCGTCACCGGGATATTCGCATGACCTGGTGTCCCGGCAGCAGGTTTCCGTACGCCCGCATTATGAAGGCGTTGCGCGCCTATGCGGCCGTCCATCCGGAAACGCGTTCTATGGGAGCGCCCGCCATGTCCGTCGCTTCGGGACTGCGGAAGGGGCCGAGCAGACCCGGCGTGGAATGAAAAGTTTGCTATAAGTGTGGAAAGAGCGGGCCCTGAAGTCAGAAGTCGATTCAGGGCTTTTTTGCGACGCAGAGGATGGTGACGCCGACCGGAAAATTGATGCGCCGCGCCAGGGTGTTTTCCGCGGCGAGCAGCCCGGTCAGCAATGCGTTCACCGGAGCGGGAACGGCGGGCATGGCGGCCACCGGCGGATCATGGGGAGGTTTACGGGCGTTTAATCGTCGCTGAAGCGCCACAATCGGGTAGAGCGCCGTCATGGTGTGCGAGACCTTTTCCAGCCGAAACCCCGCCGAAGAAAATCGCTCCGCCATTTCACGCCGCATGTATCGGCGGAAATGCATCAGCGCGACGTCATGTTCGCTCCAGAGATGTGGGTACGCGGGAACGGTGGCAAAGACCCTTCCACCAGGCTTGAGGACGCGGAAAAACTCGCATAAAGCGGCGCGATCGTCCGGAAGGTGCTCGAGAACGTCCATCACGACGATGACATCGAAGCGGCCGGATGCGAAGGGAAGATTCATGGCATCCGCGCCGACAAGGTGATTGAGGCCCCGCCTGCGTGAAAACTTGAGCGCGAGATCGGAAAAATCCGCAGAAACGACATTGCCCCATTTTGCCAGCCGGGCGGACATCGCGCCCGTGCCGCAGCCTACGTCGAGAATGGTCCGGGGAGAAGGATCGATGCTGGTGCGGGGCGCTCCATAGCGGGCTCGTAGCAGGGCTTCCACCAGACGATGGCGCCCGACGAACCACCAGTACGAGTCTTCCAGCCGATACATCCGCTCATATTCCGCATCGTTCATCTCAAGTGGAGTTCGGCGGCGGAAGCAGGCGCCTCATAACGCGTCAGGCGGATCCGGAAAAGCGTGTTGACCATGCGTTTCGCGTCGCGCCAGACCCGAACTTTGGAGCCTTCCTGGTGCGCCCATCGGACCGGGATCTCCGCCACCTTCAGCCCACACACCCGCATGGCAAGATACAGAACCTCCACGTCGAAGGCAAAGTGATCCACCTGGCAGAGGCTGAAAACGGTCTGGGCCGCGCTGCGCGTAAACAACTTGAATCCGCACTGCGTATCATGGATGCCCGGCACCGCCATCAAGCGAATCATCTTGTTGCAGATGCGTCCGCCGAATTCTCGAAACATCGACTGCCGCTTCAGCAGTTTGGCGCCCGCGACGTCCCTCGATCCGATCGCAATGTCGTATCCACTGTCGAGCGATTGAGTGAGTTTTTCAACCTCTTCAATGGGCGTTGCCAGGTCCGCGTCGCTTAAGAGGATGCGCTGACCCGAGGCGCGCAGCATTCCGAAGCGCACCGCATGGCCTTTGCCTTTATTGCTTGCATAGGAGAGCAGACGAACTTCCGGCCGGCAGGCGGATATCTTTTCGACGATCCCGGCGGTCCCGTCCTCGCTTCCGTCATCCACCACCAGGATTTCAAAGGGATATGCCTGTGCATCGAAATAAGCCAGCATCCGCTTAAGGGTCGCGCCGAGGCGCATTTCTTCGTTGTATGCGGGAACTACAACCGAAAGCATGGGGTTCGTGGGGCGCACGGACCCATC
>JBBRKX010000147.1:0-8632 GCA_038231675.1 Chthonomonadales bacterium
CATCCTGCGAAACAGTATACCCGATGTCGTACAGGCTGACCGCTCTGCTTGCGCCCTGCCTACCAGGGTTGACAAAGACATTCGTAATCAGAGCCCGAGACCGCGCATTTGCCGGTCGTGCGGTAAGCGTGAGTTCTCTAGGAGCGACCGATCTGCCGGAATTGAACGTGTAGGAGCTTTGATGGTTCATGTCCACGGTCTGTCCCGTTTGACTATCGGTCAGAAGGAGACGATAGGTGCGTGGCACCGACTGGATGTTCGGCCAACGCACGACCACATCGGTATTGGACTGGTCTGTGTCCACCATAAGCTTCCAGGATCGTTGCCCGCCAATGGGCTCCAGATCCTGCGTATACAGGCCCGCAGGGGAGTTCGGGCGTGAGATAGCCAGGGCGACGTAAGGCCCTATCACCGGTGGCTTCGGCGTCTTTGTTCTGTCCTCGCCCGTCGTTGCACGCGCGCTCATTCCTATCGCATTGTGACTATCCGTCAGGGACTTCGTGGAAGCGACGAGCTGAAGTTTCCAACTTCCCGGGCCATCCGGCCTTGTGTTCAAGACCGGCTTCAACGCGTTCGAGCGAGCGATGCTTCTTCGAGCACGCAGAAAAGAGTTCGCGTTATTACTCTGCTGTGTGGGAGTGAACAAAAGCGTCCGCACGTTTTGCGTTGAGAGATGCCCGGCGGTTTGCGGGAAGACATAGATCCAGTAGCCTCGCCAGGGAGCAAGGCTGCCTGTCTCCACTGTTGTTCCATTGTACTGCTGACCGTCGTAGCTGAACACGATATCCGCGAGGATGTTCTGCTGGACGGCCGCCGCGATCGGTGTCTGGCCGCCGCCAGGCGCTTCTATCACTGCAGTATTCAATGGTATGGGAGCGGTGTAGGGGTCGCCGATCATGTTCCAGCCCTCATGGAGCGGAACGCGAACTACCTGCGCCGAATACGTTGTACCGTACGTGATGACCGGCACAGCGGTGGGGGCATTCAGGAAATATCCCAACCCCAGAGGGCTGGCGTTGGCAGTCAGACCGGGATTAACGGCATCGGCGGTAGTGGTAGGCGAGTCCGACGGCTGAAGAGAAGCGCTGGGATCGGTATGTCCCGTTCCCGAGCCGAACGCCGCATAATGTCCGGATCCACCCGTGTAAACCCAGCGATAGAGGACAACGTTATTTCCAAGCAGTTGAGGAACGTCCCGAAATGAACCCGTCGGTGAATCCGAAGCTTGCTCCGTATAAGGGAACGAGACGAAATTCACGCCGGACGTAAACGTATGCGGCTGAATGGTAAACGTTCGCGTATCGGTTTTTTGCACTGCGCTCGCTATTGCAGGATTGTTGCCGACGACGGTAATCGTGTGTGTGAATGGAGCTGTAGTAGGGAATACATACCGCAAATATAGGACATAGGACGGATGCGCGGCTGTCGCGGACCCGATGATCTTGATTTGACCGCTCGTGATCAGGCTGGCAATGTCCACCTGCTTTTCTGCGTTCGTGCCCTTATCGATGATGATCTGCAGTGAAGTGACATTATTTTGTGCGTCGTAGAGCGGCACGTTATTCAACTGGATGCGAATGACCGGCTTGAACGTTTCCACGGGTACTGCCTGAGAGCCACCTGAACTGCCGGCCGGATCGTTGGAGTCCACGCCGAACGGTTCCAGAATCTTGACATTCACCGCGATCTTCAGAAGCGCCGCATACGCATCCAGCAGACCGAAGCCATACTTCTGGTCCGGCACCAGACCGGTGATCATACTACGATTTGCCGAATCCTTGAGGGCCTGAATAACTTCGGTGGAGGTCGCCGCTCCCGTGGACATCATAAGCGCCGCGACTGCCGTCACATGGGGGGCTGAATCGGAGGTGCCCTGCGCGTAGATATAATTATTAGGAGCCGCCTGAGAGGAAAGGCTGAGAATCCCCAATGGATCGGTGGCAGAAGTAAGTTGCTCGCCGCCAGGTGCGGCGATGTCGACTTTACCGAAGCTGGAATAGTATGTCAGGATGCCCTGTGAGTTTACCGCGCTGACCGAAAGCACAAAAGGATACCCGCTGGGAGTCTGCAGCGTGTTGCTCGCCGAATCATTCCCAGCGGAAGCGACCATGATAACTCCGGCGTCAGCCAACGCTTTGATGCCGAGATATTCCGGATCGTTGACATCGGTCGGATCGCCGACTCCGCCATAACTCATGTTTACCGCGACGACATGATCCGTGTCTTTGTGTGAAAGCAAATAGGCATATGCGTTCAGGAGAGCCGACGTGTCCGGGCCTGGACCGCCTTTTTTCTCTGTCTTCAAAGCCAGACATTTAATGTTAAGCCAATCGATACCCGCGATTCCAATTCCGTTGTTGGTGTTTGCGATCGCGATTCCGCTCGTATGTGTTCCATGATCCGGCTCGGCCCCCGCAGCCCCATCCTGCGTAATATCCGTGTCATTATCGGCCAGGTCATAGCTGTCGGGCAGAAATTGCCCAAGGACGTCTTCGTGCTTGGGATCATAACCGGAATCGATCCACCCCACGTTAACCGTGAGAGGCCCTCCCTGATCGATTGCCCACGCCTGGGGCATGTTGATCTCAGGCAGGTTGTACTGGTTGCCGTAAAGCGGATCGTTTGGAGTTAGCGTCGGTGCGGTAGAAGTCTGGTGGAATTTATAAATGCGACTTCCGCCTACCCATCGGACACCGGCTGCGTGCGCTTTGATCTGCGCCACGGCATCCGTGGTCGCCTGAACTGTCTGATGGTTGGCATCGAGCGTTAAAACATAGCAATTTGCCAGAAGGAGAGGGGTAACCGAGGCTGCACTTATGGACTGCCCGATCGCATTCGCATCCGCTACGGTGCCGCCGGGCTGAAGCAGAAGGATAATCTCGCCCGCTTTGATCCCCGGGCCTATCGCGGCTCCGAGCGCGAAGTTTGAAGTCATGCTCGCGCCCAATAGGGTGACGAGAGCCATTCCATATTTGAGTAGCGGCCTGGGCCGATGTATTTTCATGAACACTCCTTTTCCAGATCGCTTACTGGGATCCTTCCCCGCGTAACCTACCGCGGGGAAAGCAATGCCGGAAAGTGCGGGAATCGATTTTTCAGCAGGCTATGGCCGGAAGCGGCGGCCGTGCAGCATCTGGGGAACCTGAATGAAAATATGCTGCACGGGAACGGTTATATTCGGTGTCCTGTTCGTTGTTCTGATAGGCCTGAGACTAGTCGGCGAAGCTACGGTTTGAGTTGCCGTTCGAACTGTTAGCGAATGCACCTTGTTCTGGGCGGAAGCGATCGTTCCACTCGGCACGGCCGGGGGGAGATTGACAGTAGTCACCACTACCGGATCGGAGTACACATAACGGAAACTCTTGTCACCGTCGCCGGGGTTACGTGATATCCAGTTTATGGGTCCAGGGTTATCCGAGTCGTTGCGTGCGCCCACGCGAATGTAAAGCGGCGGCCCTTGATTGGTTTTCGAGGGAGCGGCGGTCACAAGCGCTTTGAATGCCGGGTCGCTAGTCAGAGTGTCCTGCTTGGTAAGGTCGATTGTGCTGGGGAGAGACTGAGCCACATTCAGCGCGTTCGGCGCGGTGGAGGCAACCTGCACCCGGAATATACGGCTTGGATTGGAAAACAGGCGATCCGTCGAAACTTCCACCTGGAACAGATCCGCGCCCGGTCGACTTGGGAATGTCAAATTGAACTTATTGACGTCTACCTGTGTTTGCGTGGCCGGAGCGGTCACCGTCGTCGGCAGAATGGGCGTTACCTGACCGGAGCGCGAAGGATCGGTTTCGATACACTCCTGCCCGTTCGTTGTACCGCCGCCACCTCCATTACCGTTCCCATTGCCGTTCCCATTGCCGTTGGTCGCCGGATTGAGGCCGCGAATGATGATGGCGGAAATCGCATAATGATATGCCGTACCGGCCGTAAAACCATAGTCGGTGCCGGCTGGCGCAAGGAGAGTACAGGCCGCGACGCCGGTGCCCAGAAGCGTGCCCGGCAGCCCTATCTGAACCTGCAGGCCACCGGCATACGGGTTGTAGGGGCTCGGATGATCGATATAGGTATGCGTGGTTCCCGCAGTCACGCCGGCGGGAGCCGTCGATCCGAAAGGAAAGTCCGGTTCACGAAAGACATGATACTGTTGCACGCCCGCCTGGCCAAAAAGATTGTCTCTCCAGGATACTTTTATCGCTGGTGCGTTGGCGGCGGAAGTGGCTTCCGCAGTAACGCCGGTAACGGAGGATTGGCCTCCCCGACCCGCCGCCGCCACCAGCACACCCAGCCCGATGACGGCGAGCGTCATTCCAAGCGCGCTTGAATTGAAGCCCCTAGTACGGTGGATGGGAGCGATCTCCCCTACCGGTGTGACGACCTGGCTGGGGCGATAAAGAATCCGTGCGATGTCCTCCGGACGTATTCCACCCTGGTCGCTGATCACCGTCGCTTCGGAATCGTTCGAATAGGAACGTGCGATCCGAATGCGACCTTCCTGCGTCTTGACCCCGTTCGTGCCTTCGCGCAGAACGATCAATTCGTCGCCGGTATGGAGCCCGTCTCGCAGTCCCCGGTTGAGAAGCACGATGTCCTGATTGATGTTCAGTACGGTCGCGGTGACGATCTGACGCTGTACGACCTGACGGACCACCTCCATGGCGGCGTCCGCCGTGGCCTTATTGACCAGGTCCTCTCCGCTGGCGGTCTGACCGGGGCGGGGCACGGATCGAACCCTGGATACTGCCCCATTGATAAATTCCTCGGAGGATACATCCCGCAGCGTGATGCTTAGCGCGACCGTCGCGGAGCGACTGCCTCTCACCACGGGTGAGGCTTCCACATCGCCCTCGATGATCGCGTCGGCGTTCAGAGATTTCGCAATGCGCAAGAGGTCCGAGAGTCCGAAGTGAATAGGCTCCACCGCCGATGCGGGTGGCCCCGGTATAATCTTTTCACCGACCGCCTCATCGATCACTTCTTTTGCCGTAAAGACGGAGAACCGCCCCTGCCCGGAGCTCGCCAGCTCGTTATACACGGCGTCGCGGGCGGTGACCGCCAGGGTATCGCCCAGCGTCCCCTTCTTGTTTACAAAGTCCGCCACAATGACACGAAGCACCTGCTGAGTCTGCGCGCGCGCCACCTGACCAAGCAGTAAGACCGGTGCGGTCAGCGTTGCCGTGACAAGCCAGGCAACCACGCGTATGACAGGGCTCCTGCGAGTAGTTTTCAATGTTACACTCCTCATTCGATGTAAGGGTCTCAATTGTCTAAAATCCGCACCGGAATGACGCTCCGGACGACATGTCCCTCGCTGTCCTCCGCCCGCACTTCGAGCATATATACGTCCGGTCTGGCCGGTTTGCCCTGATCGGTCTTCAGGTCCCAGAGCGCTTCGATTGGGCCAGTAGTCTTACCCTCTTGCAAGGTCATCCTGCGAACAAGGCTGCCGTTGCGTGTCACGGTGATGCTGACCGTGGCGTCCGAAGTCAGTCTGTAGGAAACAGCTACCGTGCGCGTTGTGGACACCCCTCTTCCGATTGAGGGGCGCGCCGCAAGATCCAACACCTGCAACGTCTGGGCCGTGGAGCGACGCGCTTCCAACTGGAAGTGGCGGACCGTCGTCGCCCCGGGCGCCACCGTATAGCTCTGACGGGTACGCAGGTCGATTTGCGTGTTCGTATCCAGATCGGTCAGGACCAGGCTTTCCTTGGCGGGCAGCCGGGCGGTTCCAGACCAGTTCAGCACGACGGGCTGTTTTGAAACGTTGGAGGCCACATTGAACTTCCAAACATGGCTGTTCACGTTCGCGGAACGGATGTCCACGCTGTAGTCGCCCGACTTGTTCGTCCAGTCCGCATGAGGGAAGGTCAACGATACGGACTGCGATCCGACCGCAGGCGGAGCATTCAGTTTGTAAAGGTCATACGTTTCGGCTGCGCTGTGCGCCACACCGAAGATGCCGGGAGCCGAGGCGAGCGTTCCTGCCTGAGCACGGAGCGTAAGCTGCCATCCGTTTCCGGATGTTCCGACCCCGGTGATAGCGCCGACCGGGTTGGTGTTGCCCACGCCTCGGGCCACGGCGCGGCTCTGCTGCGCGCTGATGGGAACAATCAGATCTACCTGCCGGAACGCGAAGAGCCAGTATCCGACGTAGGCATCCAGAGTGTAAGCGAGCTGGTAGTTGCCGGAAGTATACGTCCAGAGAGCCGCTCCGATCGGCGGATTTGCGAGATGCTGCGCGGTAAGCACCTGCACCTGCGCTCCTCCCAGCGGATCTTCGATGTTGCAGTTCAGGAAGTTGATCGAGAACGGATAGGGATCTCCAATCATGTTCCAGCCGGGTTTCAGATGGATTCGGAACGCATTGCCAGGCTGAACCTGACTGGCGGGCAAGCCCGGCTGTGTCAGGGACAATGTGATGGCCTGGTTCCCTTCCGCAAGGAAGTAGCCGATGCCAAGATGGAAGGTGTCTGCGGGAGGCGTGGGATACTTGATGTATCCGCTCCCACCCCAGGTGTCGAACAGGAAGTTATGGTTGGCGACATCGGCTGCCGGGATGCCGAAGAGCGTTGCAGCGCTTTGCGTTGCGCCATTGTACTCGAAGGGCGCCGACACCAGCGTCAGCCCACCAAATCCGCCGCCGGGAAAGGTATGCAGCGCATCCAGTATGAAGTTGATGTTGGGCGTGTCCTGGCCCGACACCACCGTGACGGTTTGCACCACCGGAACACCGCCCGGAGGATTGTATCCTGGTTTCGAAGCCGTTACATTCACCTGAGACCCGGCGGCTACGGTGACTTTGTAGTTGTATACATAGGAGTTGGCCGGCACGGTAATCGGGGTGGTGGTCTGGGTCGTGGTCAGCACATTCCCACTGAGATCCGTCACGGTAACCGTGGCTCCGCCAAGAGGCACTCCGGAAGAGGTCGCGACAAGCCCGGAGATCGTCCCCGGTGAGACTGCCCCGAGGAGGAAGTTCTCCGTCAGCCTTTGATTTGCCGTGATGGTGATGGCAACAGCCGCGCTCGGTCCATAGCCGGGCGCGCTGGCGACCAGCGAATACGTTCCTGGGATGAGGGACAGCGAGTAGCTTCCGTTCGGGCTCTTCGGATCTACCTTCGCGACGAATGTCGGTGGGGTGCCCGTGCCGCCAGTCACCTGGCCGGTAGCGGTCACGATCGCATTGAGAATCGGGATGCCGGTGTCGTTCCCGTTCGCATCCTTTTTATGCACCGTGCCCGTGACGACGCCGGGTTGGCCGATCAGCTGGAAGTTGATGTTGGGAGTGGTTACGCCGGTGTTCACGGTGACGGCGGGCGCCGCGCCCACTTCTCCCCCGCCATAGCTGGGTGGCTTGCTGCTGCTATAGGCAAGCTGCGCCAGGTTGCTCACGCGGACGATGTAGGAAGGCCCTACGGGTACATTTAGAATGACGTACGTTCCGTCATTCAGTTGCGTGGGCACCGAGCTGGTATAGGTGAGACTCGGATTGGAAGTGTCCGTTGCAGTCACGAACGCGCCCGCGACCGGAGTACCGCTCTGGTCCGTGACCTTGCCTGTAATGGATCCGGGCGCGGCCTGTACGAGCGTCAGATCCACCTCCGTGGTAGTCGCGCCGTGGAAATATCCAGTCTGCGTATGAATTGCGGAAAGATATCCCGTGGCGACCGCGTCGATATAGTAACTGCCGGTTGGATCGAGTCCCGCGAACGTATAGGTGCCGTCCGTGGAGTTCGCGGTTGCGACCGTCTTCCCCGTATGCACGGAGACGGCGCGTACAAACACCGATTCTCCGGTAATGGCGCCTACGGTGCCGGAGGAGCTCCCCACGATCTTACCCTTAAGCGTTCCGGTCCGCAGATAGTCGAGCACATTGTGTATAAGTTCAACACGGCGATTTTTAAGCGTCGTTGTGCCCGTAATCAGCGCGGGGTCGATCGCTTCCCATCCGACATTCGAATAGACTACCTTGGATGTTTTGCCTAGCGCGGCGCTGGTGAGGTCCGCATACCATTCGATCGCCGGGTTGCCGTTCGGCAGCAGGTAATCTATGCCGGCAACATCCACAACCGGGATCCCAGAGGAAGTAATATTATCGACTGCCACCTGATTGCGCGCCGCGTAGGTGCTGCCGATCCCAAGCGGTCCGGTTGCAGGGAAGTCATCTCCCGGCGGATAGACATGCGCGACATCGTAAAAGGTCTCGGCCCCTATGGGGGCCGCGCCCTTGGCAGGAGTCTTGCCGGGAGTGATGGTCGTCACCGCGCCCGCCGTTCCCACGTAGGTCACTTTGAGAACATTCGTAACAAACGGATTGAGTACGGTTTTATTCTGAGTGAGGCCAAAGGCGACATTCTGTCCATTTATGAAGAGGCGTCCCGCATTCGCCAGGTAGTGTTGAAGAGCCTCTTGACTGGACGGATCCAAAAGCGTGCCCGGCACGGTCAGCACATCCCCGGTGTAGGGTGCGTGCCAGATGACGCACTTGTCGGCAATGGTGCGCAAGGGAACTGCCGTGCCGACTGTCACCGTGCCAACAGCACGCCGTAATGCGCGAAGAGGTGCAACAATTGTTCCTCCCGTGCCGCCAGAACCACCACTACCTCCACCGGTGCCGCCACCACTACCACCACCG
>JBBRKX010000148.1:0-8627 GCA_038231675.1 Chthonomonadales bacterium
CGCCCGACAGGACGGCCACATAGTCGCCGTGCGTCCGCGCCACATCGGGCGCGTCCTGGGCCTGCGTGGAGCGAAGATTAAAGGTGACCAGCGTGAACACCGTAAAGAGGGCCGCATAAAGTCGCGCCATGGTTCGGCCTTCCTAAAACCCTGATAAATGGGTGCGCCGTTTACGCATTCCCAGGTAGTAAGACAATGCACCGAGAAGAGCCACGTCGATCACCACCCCCCTGCACGATGGCTGACCCCGCAGTTCGGAAGGTCTGGCTCAACATCACCCCGGCCTGCCCGAGAGCCGCCATTACGGAGGCAATCATAAAATGCAGCCCTGGAATTTCGGCAAGAGCGTCCCCGATCTGGCGGAGCCAGTCTGCGGCGCTTTCGGCGTTGCCGCCCAGTGCTTCACGGCCCCACTCCGTAGAGAGGAAAAATGCCAGGATACCGGCGACGATTCCCGCCGCAGTGACCCGCCGCAGTTGCTGCGTGCTCACCTGCGTTTGCACCGCGAGGATTTTCTGTCTTCGCGTCGTGCCGACGGTCGAAGTCCCCACTGTCGCGCTCCGAGTTTTGGATGCTTCGTCCACACGCCCGATTCCAGACGCACGCGCCGGCTCCCGCCTTGTGGCCGGAACTTGACGCCCTACGATATCGAGGCGCGGCACGGATCCATGAGACTGCGGGGTCCCCTGCGCTTGAATACGTCGCAGGATCACACCCGAATAGTCATGCACCATCTGAGGCGCGGGAAGAGTATCCAGCAGCATGACGACACGCTGCATCTCCTTGAATTCCCGAGCACAGGTGGGGCAGACGCCAAGGTGGCCCTGGATGGCCGCTACCATTTCCGGCTGAACTTCGCCGTCGCCTTCGATCAGGGACGGCAAAAAATCTTGCACCGTGGCGCAAAGCCCGAGTTTGCCCGAGGCGGAAAGCAGGGAATGTCCGCTCGTTGCCGGCGGCGTGGCATAGGCTCCCCACCCTTCCTGCCCCTCGGGGGGCGTATGTTCAAATCTATTTTCCATCCGTTTCCATTTCCAATACCGGGCGTAATCGGCCCCGAAGCATTTCCCTGGCCCGGAAGAGATGTGTCTTTACTGTGCCCGGCGGCAGTTCCAGCACGCCGGCAATCTCATCCACACTCATATCCTGCAAATGACGCATCACAACGACGAGACGGTACTTTTCTGGCAGGTTCAGGATCGCCTGATGGAGGACATCGTTTACGGCCTCCCGTATGGCGCTGTCCTCCGGCGCGCTGCTGCGCGCGTCGGCGGCGGGCTCCCGACCCTCTTCTACTTCCACGTCGAGTGACAGAGCGCCTTTTGCCTTGCGCGAACGCAAGTGATCGATGCAGAGGTTCGAGGCAATCTTATATAGCCACGTCAGGAAGCTGGCGTCTTGACGAAACGAAGCGAGCGCGTTGTAGGCGCGCAGAAACGTATCCTGTACCAGGTCTCCAGCATCCTCGGCGTTGCCTAGCATTCGAAAGGCGAGGCTGTACACCTGACGCTGATAGCGCAGTACAAGACCGTTGTATGCCGCTGTGTTTCCGCAAAGCGTCTGCCTCACCAGGTCGGCATCGTTTTGTTCCACCAGCGTGTTCGTCCTCGTCTCCTCTTTTCCGCAAGCGCTTTCAAGAGGCTATACGGCCTGACTGCGCCGTCGGTTTCGCGATAGCAGGTCCGTTCACACGCAGATCCAATAAATATATCCCAGCCACCCATGCCATGGCGCAAAAATCAACCCAATGCCATCCCATTTCTTAACACGTGCGCCGGGAAACGGTCAGGACGGCGCCGTCCAATCCCGCATACGCCGCGCCGCATTCAAAACCGCCTGTCGCACCGGTCCAGGCTCAATGCCAGGAAAGCGATCGTCCATCCGCGGCCCTCTCCCATGATCGTAGCGCACCTGGCCCCGGATCATCGTGTATAAGACGTCGGAAGCCCGCGCGGAATACACCAGCGCCTGATAAGGATCGTACGCGGGCAGCGCGTGGAAGCCATCGAGGCTGACCACGCAGATATCGGCCTGCTTTCCTACCTCGAGGGAACCGATTTCCGCATCAAGTCCCAGGGCTCGCGCTCCGCCTATCGTCGCCATCTCCATCGCATCGCGCGCGGAAAGCGCCTGAATGCGATGATGACGGGCGCGCTGCATCAGTACGGCGAAACGCATCTCTTCAAAGAGGTCCATCGTGTTGTTGCTGGCGACACTGTCCGATCCCAGCCCGATCCGCGGCGTCCGCCCGCTTGTGGGATACATCGTTTCCGATTCGAGAGGGCTATCGCGTGTCCAGCCAAGTATACCGAGCGGCGCGACGCCGTTGCCCAGCTTCGCGTTCGATTTTGGGCAGTGCGCCCAGGCGACATCGCGATCGCGTAGTACGACCCGGTCGCCGGCGGAAACCTGCACACCATGCACAAGGAGCGTTCGCTCGCTTAAAATGCCGCACGAGTCGAGGTGGTGCACGGCGTCCGTTCCCGGCGCGGTCCATGCGATCCTACGATCGGCGTACATCTGCGCGATCGGGCCGGCGCCGGACCGGATAAGTTCCGCTTCCGCCTGTGACTCGGCCGCATGAATGCAGACGCTCAGAGAATGGTTATCGGCGTACCGCGCAAGCGCCCGCAGCAAAGCGGGGCGAACGGTATAAGGGCTATGAGGCGATATCCCGATGGTGAGCGCGCTGCCCACGGCACTCTGCCGCAGCACACTTGCTTTCCGGCCTAGATCCGCGATGATATCCGGAACCGGCTGGGCTTCGTCGATTCCGAATACCTCCTGGTAAACGATTCCCCGGAGTCCAAGCGCCTTCGCGCCTGAAAGCGCGCCGCCGCTAAAGGTGCAATCCCCTATACAGGTTACCCCCCCGGAGACCGCTTCCGCCGCGCCCCAGGTCGCGGACGCAAGCCAATCCTCCGCCGAAAGAGAAAAAGCCCGGGCAGTCAGTTGTCGGATCCAGGGGAAAAACTCCAGATCTTCCAATAGGCCGCGCATCAATGTGTAATCGAGATGCGTGTGAACATTTACCAGGCCGGGCATCAGCACCGCGGCGCCGAAGTTCACCGCGACCGCGTCTTCCGGGGGACTGCCTGAGCCGATCCCAACGATTCGATCCCCTTCCACAACGACAAACGCATCCGTCAACGGCGGCCCCGTGATGGGAAGAACCCAGGATGCGCGCAGACATGTTCGCCGATTATTCATTATGCGCGCTCCTTCTCACAGGAGCTGGCGCCATTCCGAATTTAACTGGTCCCAGGTTTGACTTTTGACATGATGGTCACCGAAAAGGACATTGTATCTGGCCATGGTCAGATCGGAAGGTCCAACAGGCCCATTCGTTACCTTCACGTCTCCATGCCACTTCCCGGCCCCATCGAACAGCACGTTCAGTTCGGAAGGGGTCTGAAAGGTGATGTCCCCGGCATGTCTTGCGGATATCTCGGTCCGATAATAGTAGCTTGTGCCGAACTCCTGATAGCTGCTCGCAAAGTTGCTCAAATCAGCGTCGGTATTCAGTTGGAGTTGGGTAAAAAAGTCGACAAACTTGATATTTATGTCAGAAGGACAATGAAAAATCTCCGCTGACTTGATATACGGCTGAAGGAGCACGGGCATATAGGGCAACGCAGGGATGTCTTTTGCAAAATCCGGGAAGCTTGCCTGCCAGACCTGAGGCTGCTTTTTATCGACGGGATCCACGGCGTAAGGATAGAGTCCATCATAATCGTCCGCGTACATCGCAAACGACATGCCGATCTGCTTTAAATTCGAGGTACAGACCGTCTGGCGCGCTTTGCCCCGCGCCGTTGCGAAGACAGGGAAGATTATTGCGGCGAGGATCGAGATAATCGCGATCACGACGAGAAGTTCGATGAGGGTAAATCCACGCTGGAAAGCGCATTTCCGCCCGGGGCCTCCGGGGAGATGCGTGCGAGAAGATACGCGCGTGTCCGCGCTTCGGCCCGTTCGCCACACAATCGGATCAGAGACGGATGTGGAATACAAATCGATCAAAGAGGCGCCTCCGCTCCGTTTATCTTGTCGCGACCATGCGAAGCCTATAGTTAGGTGGCCAGAAAGGGAACGGAGATCCCGGCGGCCGCGCCCATCTCTACAAGCATTTACGACATAAGGTATTGTACCAGCCTTGTTCCGAGAGGGTCAAGGGCCAAACCAAACCGGAAAATGCTTGTTCCATGCTCGCCTTTGTGGTACAATAATTCCCGTTTCGTTTGCATTGATACGTAGAATACGACCGTTGTAACGGCGGATGTTCGCCGGACGGAGAAAAGTTCACAATGGATCTGCCATGGAAGCGCGCCATCGTAGTAGGCGCATCCTCAGGCATTGGCGAAGAGTTAGCGCGACAGTTGGCGGCGAGCGGCTGCCAGGTCGCGCTGGTTGCACGTCGTGAAGAGGAACTGAACCGCATCGCCGGGGAAATCAATTCTACGTCGCCGGATAATCTCGCGCGATCTTTTGCGCACGACGTGCGCGCATATGATGACGTTCCCGAACTTTTTCAGCGTATCGCACAGGACATGGGCGGGCTGGATCTGGTCATTTATTGCGCCGGCGTGATGCCTCTGGGAGAGCCATACAACTCGGAGAAAGATCGTCTGACACTCGAAACGAATATCATGGGAGCGATCGGCTGGCTGAACGAGGCCGCAAAACGATTTGAGCGGGAGAAGGCGGGAACCATCGTGGGTATCTCGTCTGTTGCCGGAGAACGCGGCAGGCGTGGAATGCCTGCCTACTGCGCCTCCAAGGCCGCTCTTACCTGCTTTTTGGAAGGGCTGCGAAACCGGGTCAGCCGCCATGGTGTCGTGGTGGTCACGGCTAAGCCCGGTCCGGTCGACACTCCGGCCACCAAAGGATTGGAAAAACTTCCGCTGTTGATCCCTGCGAGGCAAGCTGCGGCGGAGATTCTGAACGCCGCGCGACGCGGCGCGAACAATGCTTATGTTCCGCGCACATGGCGCCCGATCATGGCGATACTCCGAGGTCTCCCTTCGGGCATTTTTAGAAAGCTGAACATATGAGGCTGAGGCGCGCATGAGCAACGGCGAGACGCGCGTTTCCCATCGGATCGCTTCGGATGCGGTCGCCATGTTCCCCGTTGGAATAAGCGCATCGGAGACCTCGGTCTCTGATGCGGCGACCGATTCTGCTCCCATGGCGCTGCGGGAGTCTTTACCGTGGGACCACGCGGAGCGTGTTGAAGCCTGGGGAATGAACAAAGCCGTTCTTTCCTATGTGTATCGCCCCAGCACCGTCGCTGGTATTCGGAAAGTATTCGAACTGGCGCGGCGGACAGGAAGAAAAGTCGGATTGCGTGGAGCGGGCCGCAGTTATGGCGACGCCTCGCTCATGGCGGAGAACCTGTGCCTGGACCTGACACGCATGAACCGTATCCTGCGTTGGGAGCCGGAACAGGGCTTGATTAAGGCGGAGGCGGGAGTCACTATCCGGCAGATGTGGCAGTATGTCGTCGGAGATGGATGGTGGCCGCCCGTCGTCCCCGGCACGATGTTCGTTACGCTCGGCGGCGCTCTTGCCATGAACATTCATGGCAAGAATAACTGGAAAGTCGGTCCTATCGGAGACCACGTTCGGGAATTCGAGCTGCTGCTGCCCAATGGAGAGGTGCGCGCCTGCAGCCGAGAAGAGAACAGCGACCTGTTTTTTGCGGCCATCGGCGGCTTCGGTATGCTTGGCTGCATCATCAGTGTGACGTTACAGCTTAAGAAAGTTTATTCGGGGCTGCTTTCCGTCCATGCTTTTGCGACGGATAACTTTGAACATATTTTTCGTGAATTCGAAGCGCGCGGCGATGCGGCGGACTATCTGGTGGGTTGGATCGACTGCTTCGCTCAGGGAAATGCTCTCGGGCGCGGACAGGTGCATCAGGCGAACCATCTGATTCCAGGGGAGGACGCGAACCCCGCACAATCCTTGCGCGTGGATAGCCAGGAATTGCCGGACACCCTCTTCGGGGTAATTCCGAAATCCCTGATGTGGCGATTGTTGCGACCGTTCGCGAACGATCCGGGAATGCGTCTGTTGAACTGGGCGAAATATACCGCGAGCCGGACCATTGGAAATCATAAAACCGTGCGCCAATCGCATGCGGGATTCGCGTTCCTGCTCGATTATGTGCCGGACTGGAAGTTCACATATAAGCCGGGCGGGCTCATTCAACACCAGAGTTTTGTGCCCGCAGAAACCGCCCGCCAATGCTTTACCGAGCAGATCCAGGCCTGTCATAACGCCGGTATCGTTCCTTATCTAGGGGTTTTCAAGCGTCATCGCAAGGATGCGTTTGTGATGAGCCACGCGGTGGATGGCTACTCGCTCGCACTGGACTTTGCCGTAAAGGCGAGATCTCGGGAGCGTCTCTGGAACCTTGCTTCGCGTCTCAACGCGATCGTGCTGGAGGCGGGGGGCAGATTTTACTTTGCAAAAGACAGCACGCTGGACTCCGAGACCACGCAATCCTTTCTGGGCCGGGAGGCAATGGAGCGATTCTTCGCGCTGAAGTCACGATGGGATCCCGACGATCTGCTGCGGACCGAGTTGTCCCTGCGGCTATTCGACGGGTTTGCACGGAAATAATGCAATGCATTGGCCGGGCGGCCCGGTCGTTGAGTCGCTGAACTGAGAGAATATGTCGAAAGTAAGTCTTATCAATCTGGGCTGCGCCAAAAATGAAGTGGATTCCGAGGAGATGCTCGGATTGCTTGCGCGAAGCGGTTATGAAGTAGAAACCAGCCATACGGCAAAAACGGTGGGGTCGGACTCCGATGTCATCGTGATCAACACCTGTGCATTCATCGATGCGGCAAAAGAAGAGTCGATCAACACGATCCTGGAGGCTCTGGAGCGTAAACAGCGCGGCGAGGTCAAGAAGGTGATCGTTGCGGGGTGCCTCGTGCAGCGGTACGCCGAGGAGCTTGCCCGCGAGATGCCGGAAGTGGATGGATTTCTCGGCACGGGTCAGATGGGCTCGATTACGCGCGTCGTCGGCGATTCTCTCATTCGGACGGACCAACTGCTGGAAGTCAATGCTAAGCCGCACCACCAGTGGCTGGATGCGCCGACGAGAGCGCGCATCGGTGCGCCCTGGACCGCGTATCTCAAGATTTCCGAGGGATGTGACCATGCCTGCACATTCTGCGCGATCCCCTCGTTCCGCGGCAAGCATGTCAGTAAGCCGATCGAGCGCATCGTTGCAGAGGCGGAACAACTGGCAGCCCAGGGCGTAAAGGAACTGAACCTGATCGCGCAGGACTCCACGCAGTATGGATACGACCTTTATGGTAATATGCGTCTGCCGGAACTCTTGCGTGCGCTTTCTCCTATCGACGGAATCGAATGGATCCGCCTCTTTTACTGTTATCCATCCCGTGTCAATCGGGGGGTGATCGAGGCGATCGCAACTACACCGAAGGTATGCCACTATATCGATATGCCCCTGCAGCACGCGGACAACGAAGTGCTGCGGCGGATGCGACGACCGATGAGCTATGAGGGTTATATAAAACTGCTTGGCGATTTTCGCGCGGCCGTTCCCGATGTCGCCATCCGAACCACGTTCATCGTTGGATTTCCCGGGGAAACGAAAGAGAACTTCGCGACTCTGGAGCGCTTTGTCGAAGAGGCCCAATTCGACAGGGTGGGCGTATTCGAGTATTCCGTGGAGGATGGGACTCCCAGCGCGGAACTCGAGCCGAAGGTGCCGTCCCGCATGAAGAGAACCCGCAAGAATATGTTGATGGAACGACAAAAGGGGATTTCGCTCGCCAGGAACCAGGCCTGGATCGGCCGAGAATTGGATGTTTTGATCGAAGGACGGTCTGGTCTGGAGGCCGGAACTGCTACCGGGCGATCTTTTCGGGATGCGCCCGAGATCGACGGCCAGGTATACGTTCGCCGCTGCGCGGTTCCGGCAGGCTCCTTTGTGCGCACCCGTGTCGTCGAGGCGCGGCCCTATGATCTTGTCGCAGAGCCGATATGATGGAACGCCAACCGTTCTAACGCGAAACTTCGGGTGGACGGTTGTGACGCATTGCTTCTGCCGGCGTGCCCGGCAGACCGTGGAATTTACTCCCTTCCTCTCAACACGGGATCTCCCACATTGAGAATAGGGCTGTGTTTCAAGCAGATAAAGGAGAACACTCTTGGCAACCGCCGTTACCCTACGACCTCAAGATACGCTGACTGAGGAGCAATTGGCCGCGCTCTATGCCGGCGGCTTGATTTATAAAGCGCTGATCGAGTTCGGCGAACCCATCAAAGCATCGGAAGTCGCACGGGCCGTCGACAGGACGGACGTAGACACGAAGCTCGCGCGCGTCATTCTCGCGACCAATCCGCATATGACGGCGGTCGATCGAAAATGGACCCTGTGGACGCGTTTCCTCGACACGCGCAGCACGGTGGATCGCAACCTCGTGCGCATTCTCGATACCTTCGGACAGCCGATTCGTCTCTCCCACCTTGCCCATGAACTCAGCTCGATTTACGGCAGGCCGGCGGAGATCTACGAGGATATGCTCGCCCGACTTGCAAAAGACACCACCCGGTACTTCCAGATAGAGCCCGATTTCATCGCG
>JBBRKX010000149.1:0-8605 GCA_038231675.1 Chthonomonadales bacterium
CGCGGCAAACTGCGTCCGAACTCGGTCGACAGCATCACCGGCAAGAATTCAGGCCTTAACCTCGGCCCCGGCACTCCTGTAATTCATTTCGAACAGTGGGAAGAGGACGAGATCGAGGTCAGGCTGATTCTGAAAGGCGGCGGCTGCGAGAACAAGAACATCCAGTATTCCCTGCCGGCTCAGCTCGACCACATCGGCAACGCCGGGCGGGACATCGAGGGAGTCTACAAGTGTATCCTGCACGCGATCTGGCAGGCCCAGGGCCAGGGCTGCAGCGCGGGCTTTCTGGGGGTGTGTATTGGAGGCGACCGCACAAGCGGATACTCCGGCGCGAAAGACCAGCTTTTCCGCGACCAGGGCGATGTCAATCCGGATCCGACCCTTGCCGTCCTGGAAGCGCGTGTGATGGAGCATGCCGACAGCCTCGGCATCGGCACCATGGGATTTGGCGGCGCGGTAACATTGCTGGGCTGCAAAATCGGGGCTCTCAACCGTCTGCCGGCCTCTTTCTTTGTTTCGGTCGCCTACAACTGCTGGGCGTTTCGACGCCTGGGGGTCCGTATCGCGCCGGCAACCGGAGAAATCACCGGCTGGCAGTTTCGGGATCCCGCGCCACAAAAGATGGCGCAAGAGGCCGGAATTCCCACGACGGGCCGAGAATTCACTTTTACCACGCCGCTCTCCGAAGCCGATGTGCGGCAGCTTTCGGTCGGTGACGTGGTGGTTCTGAACGGCCCGATGTTCACGGGGCGCGACGCCCTGCATAAATATCTTTCCACACATGACTCCCCCGTCGACCTCAACGGCGCGGTGATCTACCATTGCGGGCCGGTGATGCTGAAAGACGAAGACGGCGTGTGGCACGTGAAGGCGGCGGGCCCGACGACCAGCATTCGAGACGAGCCCTATCAGGCGGACATCCTGCGCACATTCGGAGTACGCGCCGTGATTGGCAAGGGCGGTATGGGCAAGAAGACGCTGGATGGCCTGCGGGAAGTCGGCGCGGTCTACCTGAACGCGATCGGCGGAGCGGCCCAGTTCTATGCCGAAAAGATCACCGGGGTTACGGGAGTGGATTTCCTCGAAGAGTTCGGTGTTCCCGAAGCGATGTGGCGTTTACAGACGAAAGGCTTTGTGGCCGTCGTGACGATGGACAGCAAGGGGAACAGCCTGCACGCGGAAGTCGAAAAGAACAGCGCGGAGAAGCTGGAACTCCTCGCGGTCTGAAATCCGACGGGCAGCCAATCCTGCCCATGGCAAGGCACGAAAGTTAAGGTGGCAATGGCTTTGGACGCTGTGATTCTATTTTCGCATGGCTCTCTTTTGTGTGGGTCGGGCCAGGCGCTGGAGGCGCACGCCGACCGGCTGCGGGCAGAGGCCCTCGCGCCGATCGTCGAGATCGGATACCTCAACTACAGCGCGCCCCTCTTTTTGGACACGGTGGAGCGATGCGTCACGCGCGGCGCGACGCGCATCGTCATCACCCCCTACTTTCTTGCGTCGGGATACTTTGTCAAGGTCGAGATGGGCAAGGCCATCGCGCAGGCAAAGGTAGCCTTTCCAGACATCGCGTTTGTCGCAGGGGAAGCGATCGGATTTGACGAGCGCCTTGCGGACGCGTTGATCTTGAGCGCCGAGGCGGCCTTTCCGGCCGACCAGTGGGGCAATGACCTGCAACGGGCGACCGACCATTGTCGCGACAACTCCGAATGCCCGCTCTACTCCACGCCGAACTGCCCGCATCGGAAAGCACCCCTGCCGGAGCCCGTGATATGACCGAGCTACCCAATCAGTTGAAGAGCGCCACGGCCATGCTGGTGATGGTGCATGGCAGTCCCCGGCCGGTCGCGAATGAGGCCATGGCGCGCGTCGTTCAAATTGTCCGCGAACGAGGAGTTTATCCGATTGTCGAAATCGGGTTTCTCGAATGAAATGAACCCCTGATCGGCTATGCGATCGACCAATGCGTCGCGCATGGCGCGACCCGGATCCTGGCCGTGCCCTACTTTCTCCATACCGGCACACATGTCGCTGAAGACCTCCCGGCTCTGCTGGAAGAGGGCCGAGCGCGGCACCCCGGCATCGAGTTTCGGATGGGTGATTATCTCGGCCGCTCAGAACGCATCACCGAGATTCTCTCCGAACGTACGCAGAAAGTTTTGTGACAGCGATGTTTCCTTATCTCGATCGAATGCTCTCTCGACTTCTCCTGTTCGCAGCTCTCACCGCCATCCTTGCCTCGCCTGGCGCGGCGCAACGCACGAGCAACCTGATCGACAACGGGGAATTCGAAAGAGGATCTTCGGACGGGAAGGGCGGAGGCGCGCCTGGCTGGCTGCCGTACGAAAAGGGCTATGATATCGATCGGCAGACGTTCCATCATGGCGCGGCAAGCATCCGATGCGACAGCGCCAACACCCAATCGAAACGCGGTGCTTTCGAACGGATCACCCTGAACCAGGCCCATCCTACGCCTATTGTCGTCACGGGATGGAGTCGTGCGGACCAGGTGAGCGGGGTGAAGGACAGCGACTATTCCCTCTACATCGACGCCGACTACTCCGATGGAACGCCGCTCTGGGGGCTTAGCGCTTCCTTTCAGACCGGGTCGCATGATTGGCAGCGACGCCAGGTGCTCATCGTTCCCACCAAGCCCATCAAAACGATGACCGTCTATGCCCTGTTCCGGCAGCATTCCGGAACGGCGTGGTTCGACGATTTCCATGCCCGTTCCCTCGAGGGAAACGGTCTATTCGACAGCCAGGCACAGGGGGAACTGCCGCGTCGGACCGCCGCGCCCGCCGGGGTGCGCGCGACGTCGGCGGACGGCCTCGGGCTTTCGATCAGCTCTCAGGGGGATTTCACGGCCGTGAAGTCCGGAGCACAGGATGTCAGCTCGCAGGCGGCCGGCGGATTCTGGGTGCGGGACGTTCAGGGCGACACAGCCCCCATCGCCATGCGTGGGGCGATTCATCCCTATCATGGCGGCGCGGAATTCAGTTGCACTCCTGAAGCGCTCAACCTGCGTTTCTATGCAAAGGTGTTTCCGGAGGGCGACTCGCTTTCCATTGACGGCGAGCTTACCGATCTTTCCAATACGGATCGCGCGGTGACCGCCTACTGCGTTCTTCCCATCGACGCAATCGGTTGGAACTGGGCGAACGACATTCGCCATGCCATCCCGATCCGCGCGGAAGGCGAGTATTCCAATCAGACCCGGCTGAATGCCGGCGCGACGGGCAGTCTTTCGCTCTATCCGTTCGGCGTCGTTTCCAACAGCACGAACGGCATAGGATATGTCAGTCAGATGGACTGGCCCAGCGTCTTCCGGATCTTTTACAATGGCTCCACGCGCCAGTTCGTCATGGCGTGGGACTTCGCGCTGACGGGCAAGACCGCGGCATGGCCCTCCCACAACGCGCGTTTTCGCTGCCGCCTGTTTCGCCTTCCGACCGGGGAAGCGGCGTGGGGGTTTCGAGCCGCCGCCCAAAGGTTCTATAAATTCAATGCGCTGAGTTATGCCCGAAAAGCCATAGTGGACGGCATCTGGATGCCGTTCACCGATCCCACCAAAGTAGATCGTTACCAGGATTTCGGCTTTGCCTATCATGAAGGGGACAACAGCCTGAAGTCGGACGATGCGGCGGGGATCCTCAGTTTCCGTTACTCCGAGCCAATGAGCTACTGGCTTCCCATGCCTCCGGATATGCCACGCACATACGAAAACGCGATGGGTCTCATTACAAAGAACGCGGCCGGGGCCGACGTCTCCCTCAACGAGAGCACAAACATGGCGCGTGCCGTGCTGAACAGCGGGACACAGGATGAGAACGGACACTACAACCTGGAGTTTCGAAATGAGCCCTGGGCGAATGGAGCGGTCTTTACCCTCGATCCCAATCCTGAACTCGCCGCCTCGCCCGAGAAACCGACCAAAGCCTCCCTGACGTATACGGTTGCGCTCGCCATGAAAATGTACGGCGACGAAGCCCGAAAAACGCGCGGCGAACAGGATGGCGAATACCTCGACTCGCTCGAAGCCTGGAGCGATGTGCAGGATTATCGCCCCTCCAATATCCTCGCCTGCCCGTACCCGATCCCCTTCGATACCGACAGTCGCAGTCCCGTCCTGCCGCAATGGTTCTCTACCTATTCGTTCACGCGGAATCTTCGGGACGACCTGCACAATCGCGGCAAGCTTCTCATGGCCAACTCCACGCCGATCCGTTTCTCGATCTTTGCTCCGATGCTCGATGTTTCCGGAATAGAAGTGAACTGGCTCGATGGACAGGGTAAATTTCAGCCGGACAGTGACGAAGTGTTCAACCTGCGCCGCACCCTGAGCGACCGTAAACCGTATCTGTTACTTATGAACACGGATTATGATCGGTTCACTTCACCCATGGTGGAGAGCTATTTCCAGCGAAGCATGTTTTACGGTGTTTTCCCCTCCATGTTCAGCGCAAACGCGGCGAATAACCCCTACTGGGAGTCTCCACGCTGGTACAACCGCGACCGCCCTCTTTTCCGAAAGTATATTCCCATCATCAAGCGACTGTCGGCCGCCGGATGGGAGCCGATCACCCACGCACGGACTTCCGATCCGCGTATCTATGTAGAGCGATGGGGACGCGCCATGTTCACCGTCCTGAATAGCAGCGCGCAGGCGGTGGAAGCAACCCTGCAGATTGACCGCCCTTCCGGAAATGGCAGTGCGTTCGCAGGCAATGTCATCAACCTTTTGTCCGGAGGCGTAACGCATGGACAATCGAGCGGCGGGATGCTTTCGACAACTCTGCATCTGGGCGCGGGGGAGGCGCAGACTCTGGAAGTGAAGTAAGCGGGGCTTGCGTCTTCAGACGAATTCCTTTGCATATGGATCCGGCCCAAAGACGATCTTTACGCGGCGCTGGCCTGTTCCTGCGGCCCGATCCAGCGAACCAGGAGTTCTTGTAACGCGGCCGGATTAACCGGCTTCGTGATGAAATCATCCATTCCCACGGCAAGGCATCGGTCACGCTCCTGGGGAGACACGTTCGCCGTCATGGCGATGATCGGCGTCCTCCGGCTCATCCGCTCAAGGATGCGTATTTTTTCCGTAGCCTCGAAGCCGTCCATTTCCGGCATATGACAATCCATCAGAATCGCGGCGAAAGAACGTTCTTTCAGCGCTTCCAGGGCTAGCAACCCGTTGTCTACCACGGTGGCGCGATACCCCATTTTTTCGACCTGACGGCGCGCCACCAATTGGTTGACGGCATTGTCTTCCACAATCAGGATCATCGGCAACACGGAGGAAGACAGTTGCAGGGCGTGCCCTACTTCGCTTCCACCCGCGATCCCATCGTTAGACAGGACGCCCGCCGGCCCGGTCCGAGCCTCGCGGCGCGCATCTTTTCCATTGAGAGCAGCGGCCAGGGAAGATCGAAGCTGTGCATGACGAATGGGCCGGTTGCAGCAACTTCTTATCCCGGCTTTATGCACTGCGGTAAGATCGATGCGTTTTCCATAGGGGGTTAGAACGACCACTGCGGGAATTCGTATCGAAGTCTCCGATTGTAACGCCTCGATCCATTGTATCAGGCTCATCCCGGAAATTTCGGCGTCGACGATCACGACATCCACGGGGGCTCCCTCCCGATGGGCCGAGCGAAGGATCTCCAAAGCCTCCTCCCCGCTCACCGCTTCCTCGCACATGACTTCCCACGCGGACAGATATTCTCTCAGCACATTTCGCCCGGTGGCGCTGGCCTCAAGGATCAAAGCGCGCTTTCCGGCGAATACCGTCGTGTCCGTCGCAGGCACGACTTCCCCACTTTCCGGCACATCGAACTTGATGGAGAACCAGAAGGTGCTGCCCTTCCCAGGCTCGCTTTCCACGCCGATTTCACCGTCCATCATATGGACAAGTTCACGGCATATCGCCAGTCCAAGCCCCGTGCCCCCGTACCTCCGGGTAGTGGAGCTATCCGCCTGCATAAATTTTTGAAAGAGTCTTTTCTTGACATCTTCCTGCATTCCAATCCCCGTGTCCGTCACCGTGAAATGCAGATAAACCGCGCCATCCTCCCTGCGATCGACACGGGTCTCCACGGCCACTTCTCCCGCGTGCGCAAATTTGACGCCGTTCCCGATCAGGTTGGTGAGTATGCGTCGAAGTCGACTCGGATCCCCCATCAGTTGTAGTGGGACGTCGTTACGGATCAGGCACCAGAGATCGATTCCTTTGCCATGAGCGCGTTCCGCGAGGAGATCCATGACTTCTTCGACCGTCGTTCTTAGATCGAATTCGATCCGTTCCAGATCGAATTTGCCGGCTTCGATCTTGGAAAAGTCGAGGATATCGTTGATGATGGTCAGCAGGGCATCCGCGGAGTTCTTGACCGTCATGGCATAATCGCGCTGTTCGTCGTCGAGATGCGTATCGAGCAACAGGCCCGTTACACCAATGACTCCATTCATCGGCGTACGGATCTCATGGCTCATATTCGCCAAGAATTCGCTCTTCGCCCTTGTTGCCGCTTCGGCCGCCTCCTTGGATCGGGTCAACTCCACGGTTCTTTCCGCCACTCTGGCTTCCAGTCGCATTCCATACCGACGCAAACTGCGCAATTTGCCCCACACGCACAACGTGGTGCAGGAGGTGAGGAGAAGAAAAGTCAGGACACGAAACCAGGCAGTCTGATAGAGAAATGGCCGAAGCTCGAAGCGCACTTCAGCAACCGGTAATTGCCCGTTGTCATCGCCATTATCGGCCCGCACCCGAAATCGATAGGCGCCGGGAGGAAGGTTTGTATAGAAGGCCACGCGCCTGGAGCCCGCATCGACCCAATCGTGGTCGAAGCCTTCCAGGAAATATTGAAAACGCAGTTTCTGAGGGGCCCGGAAAGTCAGCGCCGCATAGCGGAACTCCATGGAGCCTTTTCCCGGTGGGATCGTCGCGCTTTTTGCTGGATCGAATAACCGATTGTTGCCCACGATCTTTTCGATCAGGATCGGCATCGATCTGGTCGCTCGCACAGACGGTTGCACATGAACAAGGCCATTGGCTCCCGCGAACCAGAGGCTGCCGTCATGCGCCTTCCATCCCGCAGACTGCGCGTTTCCAGGGCATTGCCCTCCGCTTGCCCCGTCGTTTCCGTCGAACGGATAACACACGAAGCCGGTCGATTTTCCGTCGCAAAACTGGTCTAATTCCGTGCGACTGACGCGAAAGATCCCCTTTGCGCTTCCAATCCAGAAATTCTCGTGTCGATCTTCGAGAATATGATCGATCGAGTCGGCATAGAGCCCGTCCCGCAACGTAATGGTCTTCATGTGGCCATTTTTGAGCCGAACCAATCCCCCTCCCCACGTCGCGATCCATACCGTACCTTCGGAATCCTGATGCACGTCGATGACCGGCACGTTCGGCAAACTTTCCTGAGCGGAAAAATGTTCGAACTTGCCCTCTTTGAAATGTAACAGCGCATGCGTCGTGCCGATCCAGAGCCCTCCATTCTCTTCGGGACATAGGGTGACGATCGCGCCGTCCTCCTGTGTGAACCCGGATGAGAATCGGTCGATTTTCCCCTTCTTAACGCGCACCAGTCCCGTCAGTGTTCCGATCCATAAGTTCCCGTCGGAGTCGGTGGCGATTGCCCTGGGACCTGCGATACGCGACACCAGGGCGGTGCAATCCGTCAGGATGCCATCGCCGTAGCGAAAGGTCGATTCGCCCGCATCGAACCAGAGGTTCCCGGCGGCATCCTGAGCCATCGCGGTTACCGTTATGTTGCGAACGCGGGGATCGTCGAGAAGATGAAATGCTCCCTCCAGGAAGAAGCCAAGCCGACCTCCGGACGCCACCCAGAGCCGGTGCGCGTAATCTTCATACACAGCGGAAATGCTTCCCCCGGGCAACCCATCCGCCTGGGTAAAGGTGCGGCAGTCAAGATCCTTCAGGCAGACCAGGCCGTTTCGGGTTCCGATCCAGACATTCCGCTCGGAATCTTCCAGCGTGGGAATCGCCCATTCACTGAAGATTTTTTCCGGTACGAGATAGCTGCTATAGACTCCATTTTTACAGCGGAACAATCGATCGGCCGTGCCCTCGTTCGTCAGCGTCCACAGGTTGCCGGCCTCATCCAGCGAGATTCTATTGATGCGTGTGGGAGCACTCGCGCGTCCGGTCTCCTTTTGCAGTTTCACCCCTACCAGCGAGTACAGGGCCTCGCCCGCTTTGATCCAAAGGCTTCCATTGCGCGTTATGAGCAGGTCCTCAACCGGTTCATTTCCGAAGCGTTGCTTCGGATACACCGAAACGATGTCTCGGCCCTCCACGGTAAGCAGTCCCTGGTCCGAGCCTATCCAGGGAAGCCCCTGGCTGTCGACCATGAGTTTATTAATGGGGCCGATGGAACGGACTGTGGGCGAACAGGGGACGAGTTTGCCGTTCTGAACACGGAACACCTGATCTCGCGTCGCCGCCCAAATGGCGCCGTTCGGTCCGACCGCCACGAGCATATCGGAAGTCACGCGTCGGATCTTTTTCAGCGCGCCATCCTGAAACAGGAAGTAACCGGTGGCATCTCTTTCGATCAGCCGGCCGTCGCCGGTCAATCCG
>JBBRKX010000150.1:0-8590 GCA_038231675.1 Chthonomonadales bacterium
CCGAAGCCGGCGATGAAGCCGTTTTGCTGGCGAGCGCGCTTCCTGGTGTTCCTGTCATTGTCGGCAAAGATCGGCGCAGGACCGGCCGGATAGCATGGGAGCGGTTTCATCCTGATGTCATTGTTCTTGACGATGGGCTGCAGTACTGGCAGCTTCATCGGGATCTAAACATCGTTCTTCTGAACGCACGGGAACCTTTTGACAATGGCTGGACGTTTCCACGAGGGCTGCTTCGCGAGCCTCCGTCCCATCTCAGGCGAGCAGGGATCGTCGTGCTGACGAATGCGGATCAGGTCGGTGAAAGCGACTTACGCGCGCTAAGACAACGCGTGGGGTATCTTGCTCCAGGCAAGTTGGTCTTTACTGCGGCCCTTGTCGCGACCGCTCTACGTAACCTTGGAACGGGCGAGCAAAGGGCCGTCGCATGGCTGGGCGGGAAGTCCGTTACATCGATGTGCGCGCTGGGCAATCCGGAATCATTCGAGCGAACGCTCATTGGGCTTGGCGCGGTGCTGGCGGAGCGTTTTCGCTTTCGCGACCATCAGGCAATTTCATCCGCCGTGCTTGAGGATGTCTTGAAACGTTCCCGTGAGGGCAAGGCAATCGCGATTATCACCACCGAAAAGGATGCGGTGAAGCTGGTGGAAGGCCAGACCACTCCGCCGATATTCAGCTTACAGGCGCGTATGCGCGTTGACGGCGACGCTCAGTTTCTGGAAGCGGTGCTCCAGGCATTATCGCCGCCGCAATGCACGGTATGACGGATCAAATGACGGAAAACCAGGCAGGCATTCCGCTGCTCTCGCTACGCAAGCGCATGGAGAGAGTCGCGGGGAGGCTGTTGATCAGACTGCTCGTCCGACCGCTCCGAGCGATGCCCCTGTCGGTCGCCCGACCGGTCGGTCGCGGTCTGGGCATGATTATGTTTCATTCTCTCGGCAGGTACCGCCGGGTGGCATTGAAAAACCTGGCTCTGGTGTACGGATCGGAATTCAATGGCGCTGAACGAACGAAAATGGCGCATGACGTCTTTCGGCACTTCGGGCAAATGGCGGCGGAATTCGTGAAGCTCCCCGCCTTCAGCCGCGCGGATGTAGATGGCCTTGTCACGGTGGAGGGGGAAGAGAATCTCAAGCAGGCGCTGGAGGCGGGCCAGGGTGTGCTGCTGATTACGGGCCACCTGGGCAACTGGGAATTCATGGCGCGCTGGCTGACGACGCATGGTTACGCGCTGAACGTGGTTGCGCGGGATGCCCGAGATCCCGAGGCCACCAAGCTTTTAACGGACACCCGGGAAGGAAGCGGAGCGCAGGTGCTTTACCGTGGCAACTCCGCGCGGGCGCTTCTCAAATGTCTTCGGAAGAACGAGATCGTTGCGATCTTACCGGATCAAAATGCTGCGGATGTCTTTGTGCCTTTCCTGGGTCAGCGGACCGGGACCGTGGACGGGCCGGCGATCATTCACCTGAAGACGGGGGCGCCGTTGTTGTTCAGCTGGTGCGTGCGTACGGAGGAGAATCGGTTCCGTATCTCTTTTGAGCCGCCGGAAACGATCCCTTCGACGCATGACCGCTCTGCGGACATCTGTACGGTGATGACGCTGATAAACGCACGGTTGGAAGCACGTATTCGACGGAACCCAACACAGTGGCTGTGGCTTCATAACCGCTGGAAGGCCTCACCGGGAGTGTTTCCCGACGGAGAGGAAAATGCACGGGATCTCAATACGCCCTATAAAAAATATCACGGGAGCACGGAGGGATCCAATGATACCTCCGGGCGTTGACATGAGTGCGGTGCGTCGTGTCTTGATCATCAAAATGAGTGCGTTGGGCGACGTCATTCACGCGCTTCCGGTGTCCGCCGCACTGAAAGAAGCGTTTCCACATATCGAGATCACCTGGGCGGTGGAAGAAGCGTTTGCGCCCCTGGTTTCGGGCAATCCTTACCTTGCCCATGTGCTGACGATTCCAAAAATGCGCGGCAGGTCGCTTCGTTCCCTCCGATTCCACCGCGAGTACTTGCGCCGACTGCGGGATATCCGTACGCGCCGCTTCGATCTGACGCTCGATTTGCAAGGGCTGACGAAAAGCGCGGTAGTGGCGGCCGCCTCCGGAGCGCATCGCCGTCTCGGTTACCATTGGCTTCGAGAAGCGGCGGGTTGGGTCGAGCGTCCCGTCCCTCGACGGCCGGAGAGCGTACACGTCGTGGATCAATACCTCGACGTTGCCCGCTTCCTTGGCGCGGAACCGAAAAGAGTATGGTTTCCCTTTCATGTTCCGGATGAGGATGAACAGGCGGTCGACAAAATGCTGTGTTCGGTGGGGATCTCGCCAGGCTCCAGATTTGTTTCGATCAATCCTGCCTCCGCGGTTGCTATCAAGCAATGGGGTGCGGAGAAGTATGCCAGGCTAATGGATGGATTGTCGGAAAACCTCGACATCCCCACGGTCCTGGTCACGGCCGATAAGGCGGTCGCCGCCGAAGTTTCTCAATTAGTCCGCCGGCCATTCGGCAATCTGTCGGGACGCACAAACTTGAAACAACTGGCTTCCGTTTTGCGGCGGAGCGCCGTGCATGTATGTGGGGACACCGGGTCCGGCCATCTTGCCGCCGCGCTGGAGCGCCCCGTGGTGGCTCTCATCGGGCCGACCGATCCCGATCGCGCCTGTCCCTACGGTCAAAGGGCGAATGTGGTGCAACATCATGAAGCCTGTGGAGCCGCCTGCACCGGACGGAGATGCGAATACGATCAGCCGAACTGTCAGGCGGCGATCACCGTTTCGGAAACCTTCGAAAGAGTACGGAGAATACTGTCCGTCTCCTGACGCGTTAGAATAAGCAGGACTGCTCTAATGTCTTGCATGCGATGCATTGTGCCGTCGTCGGCACGTGGAAAAGACGGCCCCGTGGTGGTTTCCGGCTGGTCCGAGGGAGTTTCAACGAATGAGTGTCATTCAAATCGATGTAAAGAAGCAGGACGTAGAATACAAGCGTTCCCTTTGCCGGCAGTTGGAACAGGGAAACATTCTCGTGCTTTCCGAAACGCCTTTTTTGCCTTCGAGCGAGGAGTGCGAATTTTTGCGGGAGCAACGTCAGTCTGCAAGCGCTTCACACAAGAACATCGCGTATAAGCCGAATTTGAACAAGATGACCGGCGCAAACGCGGAAAATGAACAGACGGCGGCGCGGATGGAGACGATTTTAGCGGCATATTCGCGGGGCGCGCTCGCATTTCTTTCCGATCTCTTTCCGGATTACTCTTCCACCTGGCGCGTGGATTATGCCAGTTTTCGACCCGTGGAGGAACAGGGGCGCGATCTGCCTCTGCGCCACCGAAATGATTTAATGCACCTCGATGCCTTTCCGACCCGCCCCACGAATGGAGGGCGAATCCTGCGGGCCTTTACTAATCTGCACCCGACACGCGACCGAGTGTGGGCAATCACGAATTCATTTGAAGACCTTGCCGACCGATACGCGGTCGCGGCGGGCTTGAATAACGTGACGGGGCCCTTCGCGACGACCCGACGCCAGGCCATTCGTTTTGCGCGCTTGTTGGGCGCGAAGTTGCCGGATCGATCTCCCTATGATGAATTTATGCTGAAGTTTCATCACTATCTAAAAAGCAATGCGGAGTTCCAGCAGAACGGCAGGACGGAGACTGCGGTGTTTCCTCCGGGCGCTACATGGATCTCCTTCACGGATCAGGTGGCGCACGCGGTGGTTTCAGGCCAGTATGCATTGGAACAGACATGCATCGTGCCGTTCGCCGCCATGGTTCACCCCGAGCTTGCTCCGGTCACGGTGTTACAAAAGCTCGCGCGGCGTAAGCTTGTCGATGGAGGCGCCTCGTCCCTTTCGGCGGAGGCTCAGGAACGTGTTCACGTTTAGCCGACACGACGGTCCCGACATGCCCGACCTGCGGGATGCGCGCCGTCTGTTGATCATCCGGTTAAGTTCGATCGGGGACGTCGTGCATGCGCTTCCTGTCTCCGCCGCGCTCGGGGAAGCATATCCCAGACTGGAAATAACCTGGCTGGTCGAGGAGATGTCGGCCGACATCGTAAACGGAAATTCGTATCTCACAGACGTGATCGTCATTCCGAGGTCGCGATGGAAGCGTGGCCGCTGGAACTCTCCACGCGTGTGGAAGGAATATGCCACCTTTCTTGCCGACCTGCGCCGACGCAATTTCGACGTTACGTTGGATCTACAGGGGTATGCGAAGAGCGCGATCATGGCGTTTGCGACCGGCGCTCCACGACGCTATGGCTGGTGGCGCTTACGGGATGGAGCGAACCTGGTTTCGCGGGCGCTCCCACACTCCCCGGATAGTCTGCATCGGGTGGACTGGTACCTCGATGTCGCGCGATCCCTGGGCGCAGCGCCATCGAGGGTCTGCTTTCCCATACATATTCCCGATGTAGCGCGGAACAGGGTGGCGGATCTGCTGCAAGCGGGTGGGATCGAGCCGGCCGCGCGGTATGTGGCCCTGAATCCCGCAGTGGGAAGCGGAACTCGGCGTTGGGGCGCGGGGCGCTTTGCGGAGTGCATCGCACGTATCGGAAATGATTTTGGTCTTCCGACTGTCCTGGTCGGTTCGCAAAAAGATGGGGCGCTTTGCGAAGAGGTGGCGAAACGCGCATTTGACGCCGGCCTGTCGGCAGCCTGCCCGCCTGTCAATCTTGCCGGTCAGACAAATCTAAAGGAACTTGCGGCGCTGTTGGATCGTTGTGCCGTACACCTCTGCGGCGACACAGGCTCCGGACACATTGCGGCGGCATTGAAGCGTCCCGTAGTGGCACTGTACGGTCCCACCGATCCGGAGCATGCCGGCCCCTGGGGGCAGCCCCAGAATGTGTTGTCACATCGTGAGCTTTGCAGGCCTGGCTGTGGCGCAAGCAAATGCCTTGCCGCCCGCGCTCCCGGGGAAGCGGCGGAGTGCCTTGCCGCGATTACTCCGAAAGCAGTGTTGGATAAGGTGGAAGACGTATTATATGGCGCCACAGCATAGCCAATCTTCGACGGGTACGCAAAGCGGCTGGGGGAACGATCGCGAAGGCATGGCGCGGGTGGCTTCGTCGCGTTCCGCGCAGACGGCTCGCCGTCTGCTGGAAAACGCCTCCCGTATTGCCGTCATCACGAAGTTCCGCTTTATGGGCGATACGATCGTAGCGACGCCGTTTCTGCGCCAGTTGCGAGAGCACTATCCCAAGGCGGAAATCACGCTGTTGACGGCCCCCTCTGTCGTGACCGCTCTTGCGAATTGCCCGTATGTCGACCATGCCCTGCCCGTCGAGATGAACCGCGTGGGGCGATTGCAGCATAGCCGGGAACTGCATAAATGGCTGCGGGACGGACGATTTTCGGCGGCGTTTCTGCTGAATCGCTCGCTCCATTGCGCGGCGATCAGCGCATTTGCCGGCATTCCCGTGCGGATCGGTTATGTCAATGAGTTCCGTCGGCCTTTTCTGACGGTTCCCGTTCCGTATTTCTTCGATAGAAATGAAGTGGACTGTCACCTGGACATGCTGCGTGCGCTTGGGTTTGCGACGGATGAATCGCTTCCGGAACTCTGGTTCTCCGAAGCCGAGAAAATGGAAGGTCAGAGTCTTCTGGCTCAGCATGGCGTCGTGGGCGGGCCCGTCATTGGTATTCAGCCGGGAGCAAACGATCCGTTTATTCGCGAATGGGGGGCGGAACGCTATGCGCGAGTCGCGGATGCGCTGATCGAGGAGACGGGTGGATCGGTCATCCTCATGGGCGCAGGCGCCGAGCGGGATACAGCAAGCCGTACCGTGCGCGCGATGCGCCATAAAGCCATCAGCCTGGTCGGTGAGCTGGAACTTCGGCAGGCGTTGGGGGTCATTGGCCTTTGCGACCTCTGGATTGGGAACGACACCGGGCTTCTGCATGCCGCTGTATCGCAGCGCGTACCGTCCGTTGGGCTCTTCGGGCCTAATAAGGTCGTCCGCTGGGGATATAATTCGCCGCGTCACAGGTCGCTTGTTGTTTTTCCCGAACAGCCCGCCCGGGATGACGGGACGGTACGTCGCTGTCTGGACGCCATTACGGAGGACATGGTGCTGGAAACGGCGCACGAAGTGATGGGCTCGTCGGCGGGGGGCGGTGCGCAAATACTTTCCGAAGCGGAGTCCGGCAGAACCCGGCCTCCTTATTTTACTGCGGGACTCGATTCGACGTCCGTCTTTCCTGTTCGGAGGCGATAAGAGTTTCGACAGCGTACACAACTATGACTGCAATGCGTTTGTAACCGTTGAGAAAGAGTTCCTGACATGCGAGAGGTATCCATTGGGGGCGCCATGGTCGGCGGCCCGGAGGCGGCATTGGCGGTCATCGCGGGGCCGTGTGTGATTGAGAGCCTGGACCTTTGCCGTCAGGTGGCGTCGGAGGCGCTCAAGGTAACGCACGGCCTCGGGCTGACCTATATTTTTAAAGCCAGTTTCGATAAAGCGAACCGCACCTCGGGAAGCTCCTTCCGCGGACAGGGGCTCGAACAGGGCCTCGAGGTCCTGGCGGCCATCAAACGGGAATTTGGTGTTCCCGTGCTCACGGACGTACACGAAACCTGGCAGTGTAAGCCGGCGGCCGAAGTATGCGATGTGCTCCAGATCCCTGCCTTTCTTTGCAGGCAGACGGACTTACTGATCGCCGCGGCGGAGACAGGGCGCGTTGTCAACGTGAAGAAAGGGCAGTTCCTCGCTCCCTGGGATATGAAGAATATCGTTCAAAAGATCGAGGCGACCGGAAATACAAATTTGCTGCTGACGGAGCGCGGCGTTTCTTTCGGTTATAATACACTTGTCGTGGATATGACCAGCCTTCCGCAAATGCGGTCGCTCGGGTACCCCATTGTGTTCGACGGAACGCATAGCGTTCAGCAGCCTGGAGGCGGTGCGAACGGCACTACTTCCGGCGGCCAGCGCGAATTTATACCGCATCTGACCCGCGCGGCGATCGCAGTCGGGATCGATGCGCTTTTCCTGGAGGTCCATCCCCATCCGTCCCATGCGCTGTCGGACGCGGCAACCATGCTGCCGCTCGAGGAGTTGCACGGCCTCTTGAAGACGGCGGTGGCGATTAGTGCCGCAGTGCGCGCGAGTGCAGGATAGATGATGAAAGCTTCGGTGCATGAATCGACAGATAAAGACGGGATCGGTATGGAAACGCCTGAGGACTGGATTGCATGCGGACGCGAAATTCTCGAATTGGAAGCGAACGCCATTGGCGTCGCCGCTTTCCGTCTGGACGACTCGTTCCGGCTTGCGCTGGAGTTGCTGGATACTTGCAAGGGGAAAGTGGTCACCACGGGAGTGGGAAAGTCCGGGATCGCCGCCCGAAAGATTGCCGCGACGCTGACTTCGATCGGCTGCCCGGCAATTTTTCTGCATCCTTCCGAAGCCATGCATGGCGACCTGGGAATCGTCGGGTCGAATGATGTCGTGATCGCTCTCTCGAACGGCGGGGAAAGTGAGGAGCTTCTTGCTATTCTGCCGGCATTGCTTGCAAGGACGGTTCCGATCATCGCGATCGTGGGAAATGCCTCCTCGACGCTCGCGCAAAAAGCGGTGGTTCTCCTCGACGCCTCGATCGAGCGCGAGGCATGTCCCCTCAACCTGGCTCCCACGGCCAGCGTCATTGTAGCGATGGCGCTGGGGGATGCGCTCGCGATGACGCTGCAGAAGAAGCGTGGCTTTCGACCGGAAGACTATGCGCGCAACCATCCTGGCGGTCGTCTGGGGCGTCGCCTTACGCTCCGTGTGTGCGATATTCTTCCAACGGGACCCAATACATTGCCGGTCGTGCGGCCGGAAACCACGCTGATGGACGTACTTTGCGAGATCAGCGCAAAGGGATTGGGAGCGACCTGCGTGCAGAACGACGCTGGAGAACTGATCGGCATCATCACCGACTATGATGTCCGACGGGCATTACAAAAATATGGTCCGGAGTCCCTCGCTCAAACGGCGGAAATGGTCATGACCCGGCAGCCCGCGCTTTTGCTGCGTCCGGATCAACTTGCCTATGAGGCACTTCACCTTATGGAGGACCGTCCCCGACAGATCTCGGTGGCTCCCGTGGTGGATGGAGCGAACCATTGCGTGGGGATGCTCCGTGTACACGATATTCTCCGTGCCGGAATATAAACCAACCACTCATACGACCCGCTGTCACCCTGAAAGCGCCTTTTGTATCACGGCTAAATCGGCGGGGGAAAAAGGCAGTTTGAGAGCCGCCTCGTGACCGCGAGGAGACATTTTGCTCCAAGTGCGCCGCAGGATGGTGAGAAGCCTCTCTTCACTGTGGCGCGTCGCAAACTCCGAAAAGTAGTTTTCCAGAAATACAAGGCAGATCACGTCCTCCAGAAGCTGCGTATCGTCGTTTGTCTTGAGTCCTTCTTTGCGAATGAGGGACTGCACCTGGCCGACGAACACCTCCTCATAACCTACTTCGCGCAAAATTTCTCCCGCCCGTTCCGCATGAAATCTGCAGAGGTCAGTGCGCCAACGGTGATTGCCCGGCCGATCCATGGGATACGAATCCCTGGGAATCTCCCATCGACGCA